>CAYOEI010000250.1:0-4315 GCA_964402825.1 uncultured Hyphomicrobiaceae bacterium | reverse complement strand
CCAACTCGGCCAGTGCCGCATTGGCGCGAACGCGCTACGCCTTTGCCCCATCCGCCACAACCACGCCGATTTGCAGACCGCGGGGCAACATTCCACCATGACCGGAGGTTGTAACTTCGTCTCCTGCATACACGGCTGTTCTGTTGGGCAGGAATTCAAGATTCTGCTGCCCGGAGTTATCACCCACCAGCACAGCGCGCACGGCGGCAGGACCGACCAGAACAGGAATCTTACTATTCAGGTCACTCAGGAGGATGACGCGCGATGCGAATTCACCCGAATGCACGATCCGCCCAACCAAGCCATCGCCATTGATCACGGCATATCCATTTTTCACGCCGTGCGATCGCCCCAGATTGATCAGTACGGAGCGTGCAAATGGACCGCGCGCATCGGCAATCACATATCCGGTCTTGTAGTCGAGAGCCGGCTCTTCGACGGCTTTCAGCAACGCACGCATGCGTACAAGACGCCGCTCCAGGCGCTTCGCCTCCCCGCGCCAATGGCGAAATTTCTGATTTTCTTCCTTGAGGCGATCAAGTTCGTCGAACAAATCCAGGTAATCCACCAGCTGCTCTCTACTGCGCTGCGCATAGATGGCCGGTTGCGTGGCGACTTGCAGAACGGGAGAAACCAGATCGGAAAGCAGACCCCGCATATGCCGTATCTGGTTATTTTCCAGGCGGCTGAAAACGAGCAGGGCAATACATACAAAATACAGGGTAAAGAGCAGCCACCCGCCCATCGGCGAAGATTTCCCACTCCGCAATTTGTTTGCAGTGCGTTTGCTACTCATATCCACACACTCTTCAAACCCACATACACCCTAGCGTCGCGCATCCCCCGCGCGCATTGTGGCAAGACGCGTTCGCGCTACTGCACGTGCGCCAGCAAATCCTTGATATCGTCCAACCTCTCCAATGCAAGCCCGGTTCCAATCGCGACACAGCGCAATGGATCATCAGGCGTGTTGTATTTGACTCCGGTTTCGCGAGACAGCCGCGTGCTGATCCTGTCGAGCAGCGCCCCGCCGCCGGTGAGGTAGATACCGTCATCATATATATCAGCGGCCAGTTCCGGCTTGGTCTGCTCCAGGGCTGTTTTGATTGAATCCGCCAGATGGGTCAGTGGCTGCTTAAGGGCATCGGCTATGTCAGACGGCTCGAGTTTAATCTGACTGGGTATGCCCTTTTTCAGATCACGCCCCTTGATATGAATCTCAACCGTATTGCCGTTGGCTTTGGCTATCGCGGTGCCCGCATCTATCTTGATCCGCTCGGCGCTTGTCTGACCAATCAGCAGGTTATGCTTGTTGCGAATATGATTGATGATGGCCTCGTCAAATGCGTTGCCTGCGGTACGGATGGAGCGGGAGTAGAGAACTCCGCCAAGGGATATCACCGCGATATCCGTTGTGCCGCCACCAATATCCACGACCATGATCCCGCGTGGCTCCGATACCGGCAAGCCAATGCCGATGGCGGCGGCAACCGGTTCCTGAATGAGATAAATCTTGCGCGCACCAGCAGAAAGCGCTGCTTCTTGTACCGCGCGGCGTTCAACCGGAGTTGCATCGGCAGGAACGCAAATCATGATTTTGGGGCTTATAAGTGTCTTGCGGTTATGAACCCGGCGAATGAAATGTTTGATCATTTCCTCTGCCGCGACAAAGTCGGCAATCACCCCATCGCGCATGGGCTGTACCGTCTCAATGCTATCAGGGGTGCGGCCAAGCATGGCCTTTGCTTCTTTACCGACGGCAATGACTTTATGCCCGGCCTGATCGTTGCTGAATGCGACTACGGATGGCTCTTCAAGAACGATCCCGCGACCCGGCACGTACACAAGGGTGTTCGCAGTGCCAAGATCGATAGCCATGTCATTGGAGATGACTCCGACGAGACCAGAAAACATCGGGAAACACTCCTCCCGTTACGCTACGTGACGATTGAGGCTTTGCAAAATTCAACTGCGGGATTCGTTAATTTACGCGCACTCGAGGTTCTGCTGCTGCTCAGATACAAAAGCCATCTTGAGGCATTTTCCATGACCGGGCAATGCACCAAGGGACGATTTCATCGGGCTATCGTATATTATGGTTGACGCGGAGACGGCGCCGCTGGGCTTTGGCGTGCGTTAACGACTTGTGCCGGAATATCAGCTCGCGCTGCTAGCACTCCGATGCAGCACGGGAAACGGCCGGAATGTTTGTCCCGGCCGTTTCAGATTTTTGCTCACACTTGCCGCCAGCGCGGTTGTTAAAAAAATTACGATGCCAGCATGCTGCCCGGCGCCGTTTTCTCGCGCTTGACCCATAATTTGTTCATCGCGCTGACATAAGCACGCGCCGATGCAACCATCGTATCCGTGTCAGCCCCACGGCCAGTGACGGTCTTGCCGTCCTCTTCAAGCCGCACGCTCACCTCCGCCTGGGCATCGGTCCCTTCCGTCACGGCATGGACCTGATAGAGGGGCAGACGCGCTTCGTGAGGCACGATGTCCTTGATGGCGTTGAAAATGGCATCAACAGGCCCGTCACCCGTCGCCTCGCTTGTGTGCTGCGTGCCGTCCACATCGAGTGTCAAGGTCGCCTTCTGGGGGCCGTTTGTTCCGGCAATCACTTCAAGCGCCACAACCTTGATGCGGTCATTGGAGCTGGCCATTCCATCATCGACCAGCGCTTCGATATCTTCGTCATAGACATGCTTCTTCTTGTCCGCCAGGTCCTTGAAGCGCACAAAAGCATCTTCCATGGCATTCTGGCCAATCTCGTAGCCAAGCTCTTTTATCTTTTCGCGAAAAGCATGCCGGCCCGAATGCTTGCCCATCACCAGTGTGGATTCTTTCAGGCCAACGCTTTCGGGCGTCATGATCTCGTAGGTCTGGTTGTTTTTCAGCATACCGTCCTGGTGGATACCGGCCTCATGCGCAAATGCATTCTTGCCGACGATCGCCTTATTGTACTGGACCGGGAATGCGGTCACGCCGGCAACCAGCTTGGAAGCCCTGGTGATCATTTCACAATTGATGTTGGACCAGTACGGCACAACATCGCTGCGCACATTCATGGCCATGACGACTTCTTCGAGCGCCGCATTGCCCGCACGCTCGCCGAGACCATTTATCGTGCACTCAATCTGCCGCGCACCCGCGCGCACGCCAGCCAGCGAATTGGCGACGGCCATACCCAGATCATTGTGACAATGGGTTGAAAAGATAACCTCATCCGCTCCGGATACTTTTTCGATCAGCATCGACAACAGATCGAAATATTCCTCCGGCACCGTGTAGCCCACCGTATCGGGGATATTGATGGTCGTGGCGCCGGCTTTAATCGCGGCCTCGACGCACCGGCACAGAAAATCATGCTCCGTGCGGGTGGCATCCTCGGCGGACCACTCAACGTCGCTGGTGTAGGTGCGCGCACGCTGAACACTCGCGGTCACCGCGTCTAGCACTTCCGACGGCTCCATCTGGAGCTTGTATTTCATATGCACCGGGCTGGTGGAAATGAAGGTATGGATACGCGGCCGTTTGGCATGTTTGACGG
Source organism: uncultured Hyphomicrobiaceae bacterium (assembly GCA_964402825.1). GTDB lineage: Bacteria > Pseudomonadota > Alphaproteobacteria > Rhizobiales > Methyloligellaceae > UBA2767. The sequence goes on along the minus strand of CAYOEI010000250.1, from coordinate 765 downwards.
CTTCGCCCGCCCGGTCGATATCCTTGTTACTGGCGCGTGCAAGACCCGCGATAGTCGCATTCTTCGCAATTTTGGCGACCTCGGAAACGGCTTCGAAGTCGCCATTGGAGGCTATCGGGAATCCTGCCTCAATAATATCAACGCCCATCTGATCGAGCACTTCGGCCACCTGGAGTTTTTCCTCCAGAGTCATGGATGCGCCTGGAGACTGCTCCCCGTCCCTTAATGTGGTGTCGAATATGACGACGCGTTCGGAGTTTTTCCTGCTCTTTTTCGTCTTTGGAGATTTCTTTTTAGAAGTCATTTTTCCAGTCCTGCTGTACTTCCGATCCGGTTGAGGCGGAATCGGGAGGAGTTAATCGGTTTTGCTTTTTTCTGTAATGACATCCCCTGAATTCCCGCCCTGCGCATAGTGCAGGACTGCCGGAGCTCAGGGGCTGATAAGGAGAAGAAGCTGGCCGATTAGGAGGCCGGCGATGAGAATCATGAACGCACCCGTAACCGCCGCCTCGTTCTGGCGGTCCACTCGGGCTGCTTTCGCCCTGGGATGCTTTCCTTGATGCTGTTTCATGACAGCTGATTCATCACACTCATTTGCCCGAACATCGCGGGCCATTTCGCGTTGCGTAAAAATTAGATCATTCAGTCCTTAACGCACGCTTAACCAAAAACTATGTCTCAATACCTAATGTGCCTGCGCAAAGATCGCAACAGGTATGGAGTTGATCTGTTTCTTCTTCACTCTTCAATCATTCCTTCCATGAG
>CAYOEI010000249.1:0-4287 GCA_964402825.1 uncultured Hyphomicrobiaceae bacterium | reverse complement strand
TCCAACTCCCTGTAGTCGAGGCCGATCGCGGACTTGAAGGGCGTAATCAGGTCGCCAACCACATATTCAGGCGCATCATGAACCAGCGCTGCCAGCTGCCAGCGCTTTGGCAGATCAGCGCGCAACTCAGACGTGATCTGCTCAACCAGCAGCGAGTGCTGCGCAACTGAAAGCGCATGATCGCCGGTCGTCTGGCCATTCCATCGGGCAACCCGCGCAAGACCATGGGCGATGTCTTCAAGTTCGATGTCCATGGGTGAGGGGTCAAGCAAATCCAGCCGCCGCCCGGAGAGCATGCGCTGCCAGGCGCGAGGGAGGGCTTTTTTTCGGGGCGTCATGATGCGCTTATTCTTGGGGAGCTGTGAATGAGCGCGCCAGTTCCACGCAAGGCTCACAGCGGTGGCAGTGAACCAGATGGTCATTCACCATTCCGACAGATTGCATAAAGGCGTAAACGGTGGTTGGCCCGCAAAAACGAAATCCTTTGAGCTTGAGCGCCTTGGCCATGGCCTTGCTCACATCGGTTTGTGCGGGGAGGTCTTCCATTCGCTTCACCTGGTTCTGGATGGGAGTGCCGTCCACAAAATCCCACAGGAAAGCAGAAAGTGAGATTTTCCCGCGCATTTCCAGATAGACTTTTGCGTTTGAGATGGCCGCCTCGATCTTGCCGCGATGGCGGATGATCTTGGCGTCGGCCATCAAGCTCTCGATTTTTTTTGCATCATAGCGCGCCACTTTTTCCGCATCGAAATTATCGAACACTTCGCGGAAGCGGGCGCGCTTGTTGAGGATCGTAATCCACGAGAGACCCGCCTGAAATCCTTCCAGGGTGAGTTTTTCCAGCAGCAGCCGGTCATCGGCGCGCGGCACCCCCCATTCTTCATCGTGATAGGCGATATAGATGGGTTGCGGTCCCGCCCATGAGCAACGTGTTGGTTCGCTCATTTTTCATTTCTCACTTTTCATTACCTTGTGCGGGGAGATTGAAATTTGCCCAGCCGGGCTGGGTGAGGCTTATTTCGACATCTCCCGCCATCAGCGGGTGGCCTTTATCAGCAGCCTTTTGCGCCCTGTCGAGCCGGACCATGGCGAGGCCCATATCTCCCGCGACCGAGCCAAGCATGCCGATGGCCGCGTCTCCGGCTGTTATTTTGGCGCCTTGCGTCAGCGCCGCCTTGCCGCGAGCCGGTACGATGCGTTTGCGCGCCGTGCCGCGATGCTGCATCCGCGAGACGACTTCCTGGCCCACATAACATCCCTTGTGGAAGTCGACGCCGGCAAGCAAATCGTAATCCGCCTCATGGGGGAAGGTATCGCCGAGCGTATAATCCAAGTCTGCTTCGGGGACGCCCAGTGCGATACGGAGCCGGTGATAGTCTTCTTCGCTTGCGATATCACAGCCCCCATCACTGACCTCAGCCATATCGAGCGTTGCCGGCGCGATGATGCGCAGTCCCAGAATTTCAAGTCGGGGGTCGGCGTAGAGAATAACATCAACTTGTGTACCCGGAGAGCCATTCCATGCGGCCCAGACTTTGTGCGTGCCGGATAAATCCTCAAAATCCACCGCCGCGCGCAGCTTGTAAAAAGTGAGCCGTTTTATGAGGTCCGCAATAGTCTCCCTGGCGCATTCGAGGAGGAAATGGCCGCCGCGATCCAGGAGAAAAAAATCGAACAGGATTTTCCCCTGGGGTGTGAGCATCCCGGCGTGGATGGCGCGGCCGTCCAGGGCCTTGTTCACATCATTGGTGACGATGCCCTGCAGAAAGTTTTTCGCTTCCGCGCCGCTCACTTTGATGACACCGCGCGCCTTCAATTCGGTAATGTTACATTTCGTCATGTGAGTCGCTTTCCTTGCATCGGCACTCTGGTTTAGTTAAGCGGGCGGCAGCCACCAAGGTGAAGCCTGAGAAAAGGTTTGGGTAATGCCGGAAACGTTCGATCTGCTTATCAAAGGTGGCACCCTTGTCAATCATGACGGGATTGGCAAGGCGGATATTGGCGTGCGGGAGGGGAAGATCGCCGCGATTGGCACGCTGGCATCGCAAAACGCCGGGGAGGTCATCGACGTCACCGGCCTGCACGTTCTTCCCGGGGTCATCGACAGCCAGGTGCATTTCCGTGAGCCGGGGGCGGAGCATAAGGAAACTCTCAGCGATGGCAGCCGCTCGGCGGTTATGGGGGGCGTCACCGCCGTTTTCGAGATGCCGAACACCAATCCGCTGACAACCAGCGCCGAGGCGCTGGCCGACAAGGTTGCGCGCGGCCGGAAAGGAATGTTTTGCGATTTTGCCTTCTATGTGGGGGCGACGCGGGAGAATGTGGACGAACTCGCCGGGCTCGAGCGCCTTGAAGGATCCGCCGGCATAAAAGTGTTTATGGGGTCTTCCACCGGCAATCTGCTGGTCGATGACGAGGAGGGCCTCAGCCAAGTGATCGCCGCCATTACGCGCCGCGCGGCGTTTCACTCCGAAGATGAAGCCCGGCTGATCGCGCGCCAGGGCGTCCGCCGCGAGGGCGATCCGTCAAGCCACACCGAGTGGCGCGACCCGCAAGCGGCGCTGATGTCGACGCAGCTGCTTGTGCGGCTGGCTCGGACCCACGGCAAGCGGGTGCATGTGCTGCATATCTCGACGGGCGAGGAGATGGAGTTTCTCAGCCAACATAAAGATGTGGCGAGCGTTGAAGCGACGCCGCAGCATCTGACGCTTAGCGTCCCGGATGCTTACGAGGCGCTTGGCGCCAGGGCGCAGATGAATCCGCCGCTGCGCGATGCCGCGAATCAGGAGCGCCTCTGGTGGGGGCTAAATCAGGGGGTGGTGGATGTGCTCGGCTCGGACCATGCCCCGCACACATTGGAAGAAAAGGCGGAAAGCTATCCGGCCTCGCCATCAGGCATGCCCGGCGTGCAGACGCTGGTGCCTATCATGTTGGATCATATCAATGCGGGGCGGCTTTCTCTTGAGCGTTTTGTCGATCTCACCAGCCACGGGCCGCAGCGCATTTTCGGCATTGCCGGCAAGGGGCGTATCGCAGCTGGCTATGACGCCGACTTTACGATTGTCGATATGGCAGCCAAGCGGACCATCGAGGATGATTGGATTGCCAGCAAATGCGGCTGGACTCCCTTTGCCGGAAAAACCGTGACCGGCTGGCCCAAAGGCACCATCATCCGTGGCAAGCGGGTTATGTGGGAGGATGAAATCCTCGGCGCGGCTGGAGGGGAGCCGGTGCGGTTTCTTGAGGCTTTGTCTGCCTAATCACCCGCCACGAAATAGTGCCATGTCCCGTCGCGGCCGATGCCGAGGCGGTAGTGGATGTAACCACCGAATTCCTTCATGGTTTTTACCTCGTCGTACGTCATGAGGCGGTAGAGGTCGACTTGCTGCGCTGAGGTCAGCTTGTCCAGCGGCAATTCAGCCAGATAAGGCCAGACATACATCTCGTTCGATGTACCGGGGTTCACCCTGGCGAAATCCATCTCGAGAATTTCAACCATGATCGCCATGATCTCGCGGCCCTGGCCATCGCCGGATGTTTGTTTCCAAAGCTTGATGGGGTCATCGGAGCCGCCGAACGAAACCGTGGGCTTGAGTTCATTGGAATCCAGCACCGGGCGCAGCGCTTCAATGTCGCCGCTGCGCGCGGCTTCAAGGATTGCATCGCGCATATCTGCGACCCGGTTCGGGAGCGCTGAGAGATCGGAATGAATCTCCGGAGCGCCGCGTTCAGCCGCTTTGAGTTCAACACTCAAGACTGGTCCGGCGATCAACAGAAAGAGGAGTGTGGTGCGTAGAGTCCGGATGGCTAAACGGATCATGTCCTTGGCGCCTCATCGCCGTCTTCAACAGCGCTTAATAGATGAATGCCGGTTTACCGGTAAATTCAGGCGCGGGGAAGAGTTCAGGGCTGAACAGGCTATTTTACCGCGATTACTGCTTGGTGCGGTTGAGGGTGAATTCGCCATGCTGGATACGGCGTGAAAGCCGATCCGCCATCTTGCTCACCGGCTCCTCGCCATAGATCGAGACCAGATCGCTCAAGGCGGCAAAAAGGGAAGCATTGGCCAGCATCTCAGGCTCGATGCCATCATGCAGCGCTTCATCCCACGCATCGATGATGTAGCGCAGGGCTGCTTGCTTCTGGGTCTGCTCTGTGAGTTCAGTTAATTCCATCCGGGGCACTTTTCCAGCAGGGTTTTTTTATTGCGCCGCCATCGTCGGTGAATATACCGGCCGTGAACTCAAGGGCATCCCTTCCCGGCTTGAATCATTTGCGAATTTTAAA
>CAYOEI010000248.1:0-2952 GCA_964402825.1 uncultured Hyphomicrobiaceae bacterium | reverse complement strand
GCACAGCGCCTTGCAACTGTTCACGTTTCCCGCGCGCATTATGGACGGAGAAACGGTTGGCCGCCGCCGCGCCGACCGCGAAATGTACGAAGGCCACCAGAGAGATTGTCTTCAGCGCGGCGAAATAAACCGCCACGTCGGAGGGGTCCACATAGCGCGAGAGCACCAGGATATCGGTGTTTTGCAGCAGCAGAACAAATCCGTGAAACAGCAGCAGGGGAAGCGATGTGCGTATCCACAGATCGCTGTGGTAGGCGCGCGGGCCTGCGCCTATTTCCGCGCCCGCGCGCTTGTTCAGCTGCACGCACTGGACGATGGCAGATACCCAGCAGGCGAAAACCGCTGCGCCGGCCGCACTCACGGCGGTCAATTCCAGCCCCGCGCCGTAAACCCCGAGCATAGCCAGCAGGAGAAGCAGCGGGCGCAGTATATAGGGCGGCACCAGCGCCACATCCATCCAGCCATAGCCGCGCGCGATGCCGTCCTGCACATCGACGAGGGCGTACATCGGCAGGCAGAACGCGATGAGGAAGAAGGGCAGAACGTAATAGTCCGTGAGCATATCTCCGAACAGGGCGAGGCTCGCGGCGCCGGCAAGCGCCATGGCCGTACTCGCCGTAACCGCGATGACCCGCGCATGCGCCATCAACCCGCGCAACAGATCGAAGCGTCCGGTCTCGCGATATTCCGCCACGAAGCGCGTGCTCGATGTCGAAAACCCAAGCGGAGCAAGCCCGCCGAGGATCAGAACCCAAACCCATACAAAGACGAAAATGCCGTATTCGAAGCTGCCCATCCAGCGGGCCAGCAGCACTTGCGAGAAATAGGCGATAGCGGCGCTGACGACACGAATAAGGAAGGCGAACAGGGCGGCGCGCTGGGTCCGGCCCGAGCCATCGCTGGCGCCAAGCAGCGGGCTTAGAAGTTTCTGAAAGGGTTCGGGAACGCGAAAGGCGTATCCGCCGCCATCTCTTCGTGCTGTTTCACCCAGCGACATGCCCACTATCCTCACAAATCGAGGGTGAGCTTAGCGCGATTGCGCTTAAGAAAGGGTTGGCGGGGAGGCAAATCGCTCCAGCCGCGTGCACACTTCGCCCCACAGAGCGGCGCGGGTTTCATCGCCGACAATCTCATGCTCCTGCTCGAAATGCTGCGCCACTTGGCCGGCGCGTGTGCCATAACGGCGCGTCAAAACCTCAGCCATGGCGTGAATTTCGCTGTCGGTCGGCAGGGTGGGCGATGCGATCTGTGTCATTTTGAACTCCCGGCATGGCGCTTTTGCTTGATTGACCCTGTAGGAGCAAGACTCGCGCCAATCGGGAGTTGGGGTGGCAATTGCACCAAAATGACATGCTTTTTGAGGAATAGCCTGGATTTAAAAGGGGGCAACAGCAATCAGAACCGTCAATTGTCAAAAGACTGTACTGATATTTTTTTGACCGGACGCTTCTTGCGGACTTTGCGTTTCTTTCCGCGGGCCTTGCGCCGTCTTCCGCACACGGTTGAACGCAAGTTCGGCGCGCATTCGGTGAGCGACGCCTGGATTGTCAGCTCGTCGATATTCTTGCCGAAAAATGCCCGCCACGTGAAACGCCGGAAGCCGTGGTCGAGCAGTTTCGCCGCGCGTAAATTGCGCGCGCCCCCGGACTTGCCGCCGAGCACGACGGCGACGATTTTGCGGCCATTACGCGTGGCGCTGACGACGATATTGAAGCCGGACGCGCACACGAAGCCGGTCTTCATGCCATCGGCGCCCTCGTAAGTGCGCAGCAGACGGTTGTAATTGCGCATCCGCCGCTTGCCTATCCTCACCGATTGAATCGCGAAAAAATGCGCGTATTCAGGGAATTCTATGATCAGCGCCCGCGCCAGATAGCCCATGTCCCGGGCGGTGGTGATTTGCCGGTCGTCGGGCAAACCGTTCGGGTTCACAAAGCGCGAACGGCGCATGCCGAGCCGCTTGGCGGTTGTGTTCATGCGCTTGATGAAGGCAGGCAGCGAGCCGGCAACAGCTTCGGCCAGCATCACCGCAACGTCGTTGGCCGATCTGACCAGCAGGACCTGGATCGCCAGCTCAACCCGCATTTTCGCGCCGACGGGCAAGCCGATTTTGCTGGGAGCCTGTGCGTTGGCGATCTTCGATGTCACGATTTTAGTTTTGAGTGTGAGTTTTCCATCGCGCAGCGCTTCGAACGTCAGATAGGCGGTCATCAGCTTGGTGAGCGAGGCCGGGTGCCAGAGCGCATCCATATCCTCCTGATAGAGGATGGTGCCCTTGTGGGGGTCGAACACCAGCGCGGGGCCGGCAAGCGCCCGCAAGGGAATAAACAGAAGCAGGGCGAGCAGCGCCGCGCCAAGTCCCCGTGCAAACATGACTCCACTCCCCCCGTTAACGCCACCGCGGTGGCCGGCATTCAATGCTCTCACCGCAAGCTCGTTTTTTTATAACCCAATGGCGGCTGGTGCCCCAGGCCTGACTCGAACAGGCACGCCCTTGCGGACAACAGATTTTGAGTCTATCGCGTCTACCAATTCCGCCACTGGGGCCACCGGCTGGCGATGATAGCGATGCGCCATCCCCCGTCAACATGTGCGTTTTGGCTGCCCCATAATTTCTTTCATTGCAGCGGGGAAAGGCACGACCGCCGACACAACTGATACACACAAACCCTGCCCGGACCAAGGCAATATCTCCAATAGACAAACCCGGTGAGCGCCAGTATTCATGCGCCATGCTGAGGCGTGTATATGACTGGATGATCGAACTCGCGGCCCATCCCAGGGCCTCATGGGCGCTTGCCATGGTTTCGTTTGCCGAAAGCTCTTTCTTTCCCATACCTCCTGACGTGATGCTCATCCCAATGGTGCTGGCGAAACGCGCCATGGCATGGATCTATGCCACCATATGCACCATCTCTTCGGTTCTGGGCGGGATTGCTGGTTACGCCATCG
>CAYOEI010000247.1:0-5283 GCA_964402825.1 uncultured Hyphomicrobiaceae bacterium | reverse complement strand
GAGAAATATCTGGCGGAACAAGAAACGCACAGAGAAGCCGCGGAATAACTCTCACCTCTCCTTTCGGGGAGAGAGGGAGAAGGATAAAGATATGGACTGGGACAAGCTCAGAATATTTCACGAGGCGGCGGAGGCCGGCAGCTTCACCCATGCGGGCGAAAAGCTGAATATGAGCCAGTCGGCGGTGAGCCGTCAGGTGAGTGCGCTTGAGAAGGAACTCGGTGTTGCGCTGTTCAACCGCCATGCGCGCGGGTTGAAGCTCACCGAACAGGGCGAAATGCTTTACCGCACCGCCCATGACGTGTTCCAGAAACTGCGGACAACGCAAACGCGGCTGGCCGATTCCAAATCAAAGCCGTTCGGCGATTTGCGCGTGACAACTACCGTGGCGCTTGGCTCGTCCTGGCTGGCGCCGCGCATCGGGGAATTCATAGATCTCTATCCCGACATCCGCGTCGAGTTGATGCTGGAATATGACCAGCTTGATCTCACCATGCGCGAGGCGGATGTGGGTGTCTGGCTCAAACCCCCCAGCCAGGGTGACCTTATCCAGCGCCGCCTCTTCACGGTGCATGCGCATGTCTACGCTTCGAGAGGATATCTAAAACGCTTCGGCTCTCTCGATAGTCTGGCCGGTCTCGACAACCACCAGATATTGACATACGGAGGCACCCCTCCAGCGCAAATCCGCGAAATCAACTGGCTGGAAACCGCAGGTCTTGAGGGCGGAGCTAAACGCGAAGCGGTATTGCGCGTCAACAATCTCTATGGCCTTAAACGGGCCTGCCAGAGCGGTCTTGGGCTGGCCATTCTCCCCGACTATATGGCGCGCGAGGAAGGGGAACTTGTGCAAGTGTTCACAGAGGCTGAATTGCCGACGTTTGAAACCTATTTTGTCTATCCCGAAGGCATGAAAGAATCCAAGAGGGTGAGCGTTTTCCGTGATTTTCTGGTCGCCAAGGCCCGCGAGTGGTCATTCTAGATCATGCTCTTACGAGCTATGCATATATGCATGGCTGATATGCGCGCCTCGCAATTGTTGCGCTGCAACAAAGTCACTATATTTAAACCAATCGCAGTAGCGATCAGAAGACACAAAACCCTCCCAAGGTTGTCTTCTGTTGCCAGCGGTTTAACCGCTGACTTTGACACTCCATCCCCCCCTTGGAGTGGCATTGGAAACTGAGAGCCGGACCACGCCAACTGGTCCGGCTCTTTTTTTATGAGCCAATATTTCTAGAATTTCCCGAAAAATTTTAACTGCCAATTAGCATGATCGTGAGGGATACCGGCGTCATTTGTCTCCGGTTTTATATCTTGAGCGTCCGCAACCTGAGCGCATTGCCGATAACCGACACGCTGGAGAGACTCATGGCGGCGGCTGCAATCATCGGCGACAGCAACAGGCCAAATACCGGATACAGGATACCCGCGGCAATCGGGACGCCGACCGCATTATAGGCGAACGCAAAGAAAAGGTTCTGTTTGATATTGCGCATCGTCGCTTCCGACAGACTCCGCGCACGCACGATTCCATTGAGATCGCCTCTCAGAAGGGTAATGCCCGCGCTTTCGATCGCCACATCCGCGCCGGTCCCCATGGCAATACCGACATCGGCCTGCGCCAGAGCCGGAGCGTCGTTGACGCCGTCTCCGGCCATGGCGACCTTTGCGCCCTTGCTCTGCAGCTCCTTGACGATATTTGCCTTCTGGTCGGGAAGCACGTCGGCGCGTACGTCATCGATACCAAGCGTCCTGGCAATGGCTTTCGCCGTGCGTGCATTGTCGCCAGTGACCATGACGATCTGCAAACCCTCGCCCCTCAAGGTATCCAGCGCGGATAGCGTCGTTTCTTTTATTGGATCGGCAACGGCGACGATGCCGGCCAGCTTGCCGCCAATCGCCACGAACATGGCCGTTTTGCCTTCGTTGCGAAGTGCATCCGCACTATCGGCATGGGTCTTGGGGTCAAGGCCGATATCGCGCATCATCCTGGCGTTGCCGAGTGCAACCTTTTTACCAGAGACAACGCCTTTGACGCCCTTGCCGGTTACCGCCTCGAACTTTGCCGACTTGCCAATGGGTATCTTGCGTTCCTTAGCGCCTGCGATGATGGCCTCGGCCAGAGGATGCTCGGAGCCGCGCTCAAGGCTCGCGGCCATCTTCAGCACACTCGATTCATTTGAACCTTTAAAAGCGATGACATCGGTCAGCTTCGGCGCGCCGAGAGTCAGCGTCCCTGTCTTATCGACGATTAATACATCCACATCTGCAAAGCGTTCCAGGTTTTCCGCATTCTTTATGAGAACGCCAGCCTGCGCGCCGCGCCCGGTTGCGACCATAATCGACATCGGCGTCGCCAGCCCAAGCGCACAGGGGCACGCAATGATCAGCACCGATACGGCGGCGATGAAAGCGTAGGCCATGGCCGGATCGGGGCCCCATATGGACCACGCGATAAAGGCGATAACCGCAACGCCGACCACGGCCGGCACAAAGTAACCCGCAACGACATCCGCCAGCTTCTGAATGGGAGCGCGGCTGCGTTGCGCCTCAGCGACCATGTTGACGATCTGCGAGAGCATGGTATCGGCGCCAACGCGTTTCGCCTCCATGACAAAGCTGCCGGTTTTGTTGAGCGTACCGCCGGTGACTGTATCACCGGATGTCTTCTCCACAGGGACGGCTTCACCCGTCAGCATGGATTCATCAACCGAGGAGTGCCCCTCGCTCACCACGCCATCAACGGGAATTAAATCGCCAGGACGAATGCGCAGAAGATCTCCGGCGAGAACCTCTTCGAGAGGAATCTCTTCATCGTCGCCATTCTTGTTCACGCGCAGGGCCGTCTTTGGAGCAAGATCAAGCAATGCCCGAATAGCCCCGCCTGTGCGCTCGCGAGCGCCCAGCTCCAGCAGTTGGCCAAGCAGGACCAGAACCACAATGACGGCAGCCGCCTCGAAATAAACGTCAACCGCACCACCGGGCCCGCGAAACGCTTGCGGGAAGATCTCCGGCACAACGGTTGCAATGAGCGAATAGAGATAGGCGGCGCCAACGCCAATCCCGATCAGCGTAAACATATTGAGACGCATGTTCACGAACGATGCCCAGCACCGCTGGAAAAACGGCCAGCCGGACCAAAGAACAACTGGTGTCGCAAGAATTAGCTCGACCCAAGGAGCCGTGCGGTGACCGAGCCAGTCCTTTACCGGCAAACCAAGCAGCGGACCCATTGCAACGACAAGCAGCGGTATGGTGAGCGCAACGCCAACCCAGAAACGCCGCTTGAAATCGATCAGCTCGAGGTTCGGCCCTTCATCTCCGGCGGGTATCCCCATCGGTTCCAGCGCCATGCCGCATATGGGGCATGTCCCGGGGCCTTCCTGAACTATTTCAGGGTCCATCGGACAGGTGTATATCGTGCCGGGCGGCGCGGGTTCAGGTTCGGGCCGGGGCTCAAGATACTTTTTCGGGTCGGTTTCAAATTTGGTCAGACACCCCGGATGGCAGAAATAATAGTGGGCTCCGTCATGAGTCGTCATGTGCTTCGCACCGTCGATCGTCACGCTCATGCCGCATACCGGATCGATCGCCTTCTCGGAATTACCGGAGGGGTCATTACCAGGCTGGTTCATCTTGTCCATGTAAACAATTCCATCTTTTTAAATGCCCGCTACATTCTGTTCGGTTTGAATGTGATGCCGTTCGCGACCTGCAATTCGCGCACATATTTCACGATCGCGGTAATCTGGGCGCCGGAAACCTGCGGCTGCGGCGGCATTTTGCCGTAAGGCCAATGATGCTGGCGCACACCTCGTTTCGCTGCTAGCACGAAGGCCTGATCGCTATGATGGCCCGGATTATAAACATTGTGGATCAGTGGCGGCCCCTTGCTGGTGCCTGCCGCATTTTTCCCGTGGCAGCGAGCGCAATTTGCATCAAACTCCACCTTGCCCTTAGCTGCAACACTTGACAGTCCAGGGACGCTGACATCAACGATCAACCCTTTAGTGTCTTTATCGAAATATCCGCTAAATACGAGGACCAGTCCTGCTATCACCAGGCCCAACACTGCGAATTTAGTAAACGGATTTATGTTTTTCATGATCTGAGCGCCTCTGTACCTATACCCCTATAGGGTATATGTTCTAATTTGGTTTTCAAGTGTCTATGCCGTGATAATCCATGCGCAAGTGACGCAGGGCGCCGCCAAAGCGAAGGAGTTATCGAGAAAAATGAAACCACGCCACAAGGATTGCCTGACAAGGCTGTCTCGAATAGAGGGGCAGGTGCGCGGCGTTTCAAAGATGATTGAAGAGGAACGCTACTGCATCGATTTGCTCACGCAGCTGCGGGCGATCAGGGCGGCGCTTGGAAAAGTTGAAACGGAAGTTTTGAAAAATCACGCGGATTGTTGCATCGCCGACGCGATACATAGCGGCAGCGAAGAGGAACAGAAGAAGAAGTTCAGCGAGCTCATCGACCTGTTTGGCCGCTATGCCCCGTGAGACATAAGCATCACATCCAGGTGCTGCGCTCGTCTTCCATACCCTTGTACATATCAGCGACGAATTCGCCATAGCCATTAAACAACTGCGTCGGCACGCGGATATCTGTGCCAAGTACGCGCTCGGTTGCCTGGCTCCAGCGCGGATGATGCACTTTTGGATGCACATTGGCCCAAAAGCCGTATTCCCTCGCCTGAACAATCTCCCAGAAACTTTTGGGCCGCTTGTCAGTGAAGGTGAAGCGCACAATCGACTTGATGTGCTTAAAACCATATTTCCAGGGCACGGCCAAACGCAGCGGCGCGCCGAACTGCTTGGCCATGGGTTTGCCGTAAGCGCCCGTCACCATAAAGGTGAGATCATTGGTGGCTTCTTCGATTGTGAGCCCCTCCACATAGGGCCACGGATACCAAGCCGCTTTCTGGCCGCGCGCCACAGATGGGTTCTTAAATGTTTCCATGCGCACATATTTGGCCTTGGAGAGCGGTTTTGCGAGCGCCACCAAATCTTTCATCGGAAACCCTGACCAGGGGATCGTCATCGACCATGCTTCGACGCAACGATGGCGGTAAAGTCGTTCTTGCAGCGTCATCTTGCGGATGAGCTCGTCGATACCGATCGTAAACGGCTTTTCCACATCACCGTCAATTGCCACCTCCCATGGGCGAATGGGCAATTTCTGCGCCGCCTCGGAAATTTTCTTATGGGAACCGAACTCATAAAAATTATTATAGGTCTGGTTGATTTTTTCCGGTGTCAGCTCCCGGGTGAT
>CAYOEI010000246.1:0-5651 GCA_964402825.1 uncultured Hyphomicrobiaceae bacterium | reverse complement strand
GCCAGAAAATCCGGTGTTTGCTGCTCACCCTTTGCCAGATCGACGCGGACAAACTCAACCGGTGAGCCGACATGTTTGGCGACCGCGCAAGGTTTTTGCCCGTTCGGCGTCTCGAAATAATAAAGTTTCATCTGTGTCAGTTTCCTTTTTTCAGTTTTAAGTGTCCGAGCCCGAAACCCCGGCACGGTCATTTTCCCTGAGCGTTTGCCGCACCTTACATTTGGGTTCCCGCCTTCGCGGGAATGACGTTTGAGGGGCGAACCAGGGCGTTGGATGCATTGTGGGGGGCAATAAAATATGATCAAGAACATATTTTCATTTCGCTCTAGAGTGGCGTTCACAAAGTCGTAATCAGGAAAAAAACGGGAGTTTTACAATGCCTTATTCCCCTGAGCACAAAGAAGAAACGCGCAAGCGGATTGTCGTCAGCGCGCGCAGGTTGTTCAACAAGCGCGGTTTCACCGAGGTTTCCATCGACGAGATCATGGGCGGGGCAGGGCTGACGCGCGGCGGTTTTTACAATCATTTCGCCACCAAGGACGAGCTTTATGCCGAGGCTATTCTGGATATGATCAACGACCCGCCGCAAAAAACCTATGATGGTGCGGCGATTGATTTTTGCGCCCCGCCCGATGAGCTGGCGCGGCGCATTATCGGGAGCTATCTGTCCCGCTCGCATTTCGATGATGTCGAGGGCGGCTGCCCGATGATCGCGCTTCCCTCTGACGTGGCGCGTGGCGGCGCGCCCGTAAAGCGCGCCTACCGGATGGCGCTGGACGCGATTATTGGCGTCTTCCAGGCAAGTCAGCAGGACAAAACCGCCGATGCCCGCGCCCGCGCGGTAACGATGGCGACACTGTGTATCGGCGGCATGGTGCTGGCGCGCGCTGTCGATGATGAGGCGTTCAGCGCGGAGATCAGAGAAGTGGCGATGAGCGGGGCGTTTGAAACGGGGGGATGGGATCCCAAAGCTCAAAGGCAGGCCGCTGAATGACACTGAAAGAAAGGGGGCTAAATAGAACTTCTTACTTTGCGAACCGCTTGCGGAGTGCTTCGCAAGGGTCCTTACGCTTCGCGCGGGGGGTGAACCACACATAGTCGGCCGCCGGGATGCCGTCTGGTCCTGTAGCCATCAAATCCCCAGGTGTCTTCGCGCTCATCTCCACCTCAAGCAGCATCACGGTGAGGATCCGCGCTTGCGGCGCGCGGCGCGACACATACCAGGGCACGGCGCGATCGGTGCGCACATGGCCGTTGCCGGTAATCAGGATTGCGCCCTCTCCTCCCGCCGCATTGATGAGACTGTCGGCAAGAACCGCATCGCGCAAGCGCTGGACGTTGAGCATCGGACGCATCGCATTTCGCGGGATGAGTTCGCAATGAGACCCATAGAGTTCATCCAGCAGGGCGTTTTGAAGGGGCTCTCGAAGCGGCTTGTCCAGCAGCAGCATAGAACGGCGTTTGGTTTCAAGCGCGCCCAATCCTTTTTTGCCGGCTGATTTCAATGTGGGCCGGTCGATGTCTCCGGCGTGGATTTGCAATTTCAGGCGCAAGGCGGTCCTGGCGATGGGTTGATACATCTTCCACTCCGGCCAGCCGCGCGCCGCCCAATCGAGGGCGCTTCCCAGACCTTCCGCGTTCGCGCCGGGCGTGGCCAGATAGGCACGCAGCGCCGGCGTTTTATCCAGGGCAATCATTTCCATCACCACGGCTGGTTTTCTGCCCGAGGCGGCTTTTTCAATGAGCCAGGCCTGAAGCCGGTGATGGTCGCGATTGTCGTGAACCTCGCCAATGAGGATGAAGCGCGCCTCGCGCACAGCCTCGCCAAGCATTTGCGGTTTGATGAAGCGTTCATCGCGCACCGACCAGATTTTGCCGGTGAGGGGATGGTTTTTCTGCAGCGTGGATTGCCAGCTGGTCCACGGCGCCGCCTCCTGCGCGTTGGCGGAAGCAAGTAGAAACGTGGCTGCGAGGGAGAATAAGAGAAAATGGAGGATGTTTCGGGTCTGCATGGGTGACATTAGGTCATGGATTCATAAATAACCATTTTTCTGTTTGGCCGGCAGGGTTCGAATACTGGCAAACAAGCGCAACAACAGGCTGTTTGCCTTTCCGCCTACTCAGGAACAAAATCCGAGCGCGCAGAATGACAGTTATTTATGAGTTCATGACCTAGGGCATATGGATAATTATGGTTCTGATACCGCATAAATTACCAATAGGAAACCTGCAGCAAGCATCATATATTGAGGCGTCATAAAAAAATGCAGGGAGCGGGCAATGGGTAAGGAACCAGGCAAAAAACAAACTAACAATCTTCAGACAGGAATTCCGGCCCTCCCGGCATGGATTAAGGGTGCGGGCGCGGTCCTGCTTATCGCCCTGACTTACACCACATATCAAATGGTGCAGGCGCAGGATGGTTTGGAGCAGGCTGGCCTTGAGATTTCCAAAACACAAAAGGCAAGGATGGCGGCTCAAGACGCGCATGCTGAAACGACGAAAGAGCTCGACGCAATAAAAAAAGTAGTCGCCACTTATAGAGAAGAGACCGCTACTTTTATCAAAGAGGCTGCTGCCAATAAAAAAGAAGCCGCTGCCAATAAAAATGAAGTCGCCGCGCGCATAAAAGAAGCTGCTGAGAGTATGAAAGAGACCGCTGCTTTTAAAGCAGCAGCCGCCACACTTAAAGAAGCAGCCGCCACACTCAAAAATAACCTGAGCGCATCAAAGACGGCCCTTGGCGCGCTGAAGGATGAGTTGAAAGCCGCCAAAGGCAAGCTGGAGATGGCGCAGACGAAGAAAGAAAAAGGCAAAATAGCCACTGAGGTCCGTGAAAAGTTGGAGCAGCAAATTAAGGTTTCTCAGGATATGCAGGCTGCAGCGATGAAGCAGGCTGAAACTCTTGAAAAAGCCGTAACCGGTTTTAAAGAAAAAATCACCAGCCTGGGTAAAGACCTGAGCACATCAAGGACCAGCCTCGGCGCTTTGCAGGATGAGCTGAAAACCGCCAGCGGCAAGCTGGCTCAGGCTCTGGCGGAAAGCGAAAAATATAAATCGGCGGCTCAGGCTAGTGAAAAACTGGCCCAGCAATATAAGGAAAAAGCCGAAGCCGCCGAGGCCAAGGCTGCGCAAACGCAGTAAGCTTGCTCTAGCCGCCGCAAGCCGATTTGTATGCTTCTTCGAAAATGATGACCCAGCCTGAGCTGTAGCCGCCGCGCATCATTTCGGCCATGTCGCCAAAGGCTTCCCAATTGCTGTGGGTGAGAACGACCCGGGTGCGTTCCTCATCAAGCGCGGTAAAGCGCACCTCAACAAGGCTGGCGTTCTGCGGCGGCAGGCCCATGTGAAAATCCATGTCCAGCCCATCATGGGGATCATATGATGTGATGGTGCCCCAGTGAAACTCGGTGTCGTCGGCGGCAATCTCCACGATCCTGCCGTCCAACTTTGGCTCAATGCTCAGCGATTTGGGAGGCTCGCCGACGCTCATGATCGACATCGAGCGCTTGTCGAGCGGCCACCAGCTGCCCATGTCGTTCACAAAAACGCTGAATGCCTTTTCCTGGCCGCAGGGCACTTCAATTGTAAAATCCATCGGTTCAAGCATTTTTTTAAACTCCTATTTGTTTTTCACTTGCCGGGCTATTTCAGCGCCATATGCAAACAAGACGTCTGACCAGAAACCCTCCAGATATTGCCGCAGATCATCCAGCCCTTCGCGCCTGATAGAATAGAGACGGCGATTTCCCCGAGGCTCGACACTGACCAGTTTGGCGGATTCAAGCACTTTGAGATGTTGCGAAACCGCCGGCCTGCTCACGGGCTGGCCAGCCGCCAGTTCCCCCACGGTTTTAGGCTGCTCGCGCAACGCCTCAAAAATGTGCCGGCGGGTCGGGTCCGCTAATGCTGTGAATGTTTCAGCGTAAGGCATCACTTACGGTAAGCTATGGCTTACCTATGAGTCAAGCCATATAAAACTGAGGTTGGCAGGCGAAGTTCTCGGTTACTCTTAAGCCGCGAGACCTTTGGCGTAGCGTTCAAGGCGCTCTTCGAGTGTCCCGGTATGCAATTCAAACATGTGATTGTCGTAGTCGTAAAAATAAATCGAGTGCCCTTCGCCCTCGACCCGCGGGCGTGATTCCTTCATCTCCAAGCCAAGCCGCTCTATGGCGCTCTTGTAACGCGGCAAATCATCTGGCTGCACTTTAAAAGCGACGTGATTGTAGGTGCGCATGTTGAGAGACTCGCCCTCCATCGCGGCAATCCAGAGCCCATTGACGAGGAAGAATTTCTCTTTAGAAACTGAAAAGGTCTCATCACCGCTGGAGTAGACTTCTTCGCCGCCCAGGACCTCGACGATGACGTGTTTCATCTTCTCCAGGTCCTGCACAATAAATGTAATGTGGCTGATGCCTTCGATCATCCTCTACCTCCAATTCGTTTCCAGAGCAGCGGTTACGCCTTCGCCTCGCGCACAAAATCAAGGAAACGCGTAAAAAGATAGTGGCTGTCCTGGGGGCCGGGGGAGGCTTCGGGGTGATATTGCACCGAGAACACAGGCTTGCCCTTGAGGCGCAGACCGCAGTTCGTGCCGTCGAACAGGGAGACGTGGGTTTCTTCCAATGCTTCGGGCAGGGTGTCGCGGTCCACGGTGAAGCCGTGGTTCATGGAGGTGATTTCCACTTTGGAGGTGGTAAAATCCTTCACCGGGTGGTTGGCGCCGTGATGGCCCTGATGCATCTTTTTGGTCGTTGCGCCAAGCGCCAGCGCCAGCATCTGGTGCCCGAGGCAAATGCCGAAAATGGGCAGCCCGCTGGCCAGCAGTTTTTTGATCTCGGGGACGGCGTATTCGCCCGTCGCCGCCGGGTCGCCCGGACCGTTGGAGAGAAAAATTCCATCGGGTTTGCGCGCCAAAATATCTTCCGCCCCCGCATTGGCCGGCACTACGGTGACCTTGCAACCCGCACTCGCCAGGCAGCGCAGGATGTTGCGCTTGAGGCCGTAATCGATGGCCACCACGTGGAATTGAGGCGTTTCCTGCCGCCCAAACCCGTTCTCCAGCGTCCACAGCGTTTCGTCCCATTCATAGCTCTGCCCGCAGGTGACTTCCCTGGCGAGGTCCTGGCCCTCGATGCCGGGCCACTCCGCGGCTTGGCGTTTGAGCAGATCCAGATCGAACGCGCCTGTTTCCTCATGCGCGATGACGGCGTTTGGCATGCCCTTCTCGCGTATCAACGAGGTGAGGGCGCGCGTATCGATACCGCAGATGCCGATGATGCCGCGCGCTTTGAGCCAGTCATCCAAATGCTGCGCCGCGCGATAGTTGGAGGGATCGGTGATGGAGGCGCGCAGGATACAGCCGCGCACCCCTGAAGCAGCCGCCAGGTTCGAGGTTTCGATATCGTCCGGGTTGGCGCCCGCATTGCCGATATGGGGGAAGGTGAAGGTGATGATTTGTCCCGCATAGGACGGGTCGGTCAGGATTTCCTGATAGCCGGTCATGGCGGTGTTGAAGCAGACTTCTCCGGCTGCATGACCACTCGCACCGATGCCGGTTCCCTCAATGAGCGTACCATCACTCAGCACCAATACCGCGGTTCCGCTATGGCCAGGCCAGGGCAACTCACTTGCTTTTTTCATCGCCAGCC
>CAYOEI010000245.1:0-2877 GCA_964402825.1 uncultured Hyphomicrobiaceae bacterium | reverse complement strand
TTGTTGGCGTTCTGTGAACAGGAGGACCCGGATGTCAGCAAGAACATCAGATCAGCAACGTCATTCCCGTGAAACCGATCTGCGAGAACTCAAACGCCGACTGCTCGAAATCAGGGACATTGGAGCGGCGGGACGCCTGCTTCACTGGGATCAGGCCACCTACATGCCGAAAGGCGGCGCAGCGGCGCGCGCGCGCCAGAGTTCGACGCTGAGCCGCCTGGTGCACGAAAAGTCTGTTGATCCAGAACTTGGAAAACTGCTCGATAGGCTTGCTCCCCATGGCGAGGCTCTGGCTTTTGAATCGGATGACGGCAGCCTAATTCGCGTCGCCAGGCGCAACTTCGAGAAGGCAACAAAGGTACCCGCTGAATTTGTGGCGCGGGCCAGCGCGCTGCAGTCGTCATCCTACGATGCCTGGACCCGGGCCCGGCCGGCGAATGATTTCGCCTCGATGGTGCCCTTTCTTCAGCAGGCGCTCGATCTCAGCCGCGAATATGCGCAATTCTTTGCGCCGTATGAACACATCGCCGATCCCATGATCGATGATGCTGACGAGGGCATGACGGCGACCGGGATTCAGGAGCTGTTTTCTGGGCTTAAACACGAGCTGGTTCCCATCGTGCAGGCGATTGCCGACCAGCCTCTTGTCGAAGACCGTTGCTTGAAGGGAGAATTTGCTGCCGCAAGACAGCTGGAATTTGCCCTCGCCCTGGCGCAGAGCATTGGCTACGACTTGGATCGTGGGCGCCTTGACACAACGGTTCATCCCTTCTGTGCCCCCTTCTCGGTCGGTGATGTGCGAATTACCACCCGTGTTTACGAGGATGAGATCGGGCAAGCGCTGTTCTCTACACTTCACGAAGCCGGCCACGGGCTCTACGAACAAGGTGTCGATCCCGCGCTCGACGGCACGCCGCTGGCGGGGGGAAGTTCGGCAGGCGTGCACGAAAGCCAGTCGCGGCTGTGGGAGAATATCGTCGGCCGTAGCCGCCGGTTCTGGGAATTCCAATTTCCGAAGTTGCAGGAGAGATTTCCCGATCACTTTGTTGGCGTCTCTCTGGACGACTTTTACCGGGCCATCAACAGGGTTGAGCCTACCCTTATTCGGACAGACGCCGACGAGGTGACTTACAACCTACACATTATGATGCGTTTCGATCTGGAGCTGGAATTGCTCGAGGGGCGGCTGGAGATCGAGGATATTCCTGAAGCCTGGACTTGCCAGATGGAAGAGAATCTCGGACTGACTCCACCTGACGACCGTGACGGATGCCTGCAGGACGTGCACTGGTACGTCGGCGGAATTGGCGGGGGATTCCAAGGTTACACGATCGGCAATATCCTGAGTTCACAATTCTTCGCTGCCGCAATCGAGGCGCACAGTGAGATTCCCGACGAGATCGCCCGGGGGGAGTTTCAGACGCTCCACACCTGGCTGCGCGAAAACATTTATCAGCACGGCAGCAAGTTTACGCCGCATGAGTTGGTCGAAAGGGCGACAGGTGAATCCGTGAACACAATCGCCTTTGTCAAATACCTTCGGGAAAAGTATGGCGAACTCTATGACCTGCCAATGACCTGATTCCGGATCGTGTGCCAGCCGCACAGTTAGCCTGTTCTGTCTTTTGTTATGATCTACAGAATGTCCGCTTTGGGTCAAAAGCAGACATAAACCCCCCCAGCTTGGAATGTCCGCTTTACCCCCGAAAGCGGACATCGAACCCCATAGGCTGGAATGTCCGCTAATAGCCAAAAGCGGAAATTGGCTATTCCGTCTTTCGGGTCAAGCGCTTGCGGTCTCAGAACCGCTCAAGCAGGGGCCTATTGCATCGGCTGAGTTGTTAAATAACGGGCGCTGTGCATTGTGCCGCCGTGAAACGCCGGGTTATTCAACGAGCAACAATTCGCGCCCGCGCATCTCAAAGCGGCTCAGCTTGCGGATAAATGTCATGCCCAGCAGTGTGATATGTTGCTTACCAGGCTCTGCGATCGAACCGTGAAGATCGGAGACTTCTACGTCGCCAATGCGCACACTGTCCAATGTCACCGGTACTACGCGGCCGATGCCGTTTGCTGTGCGGGTCGTATGCGTATAGTCGCTAGAGATCGGAAGCAAATCAAGCCGTTCCGCATCCTCATATGTCAGTGCCACCACCGTGGCACCGGTGTCTACCATGATGGCAATGGGCTGGTCGTTGATATACGCGCGGGTATAAAAGTGGCCGCCTTGGTTGGCTTTAAGCGTCACCGAGCGTTCAAATCCCGACGCGCTCTTGCGCGGTTCGGCTTCAAATTCATTTACTGCAACTTCGGCATTCTGGACTACCGTCGCGATGGTTTTTGCCGCGAACAGGCGCAAATCATTGAAATAATAGGCGCCGGTAAATCCGATTGCCGCGAAGGTGGCCCACAATATGGCTTGCCGCAGTATATATTTTACGCCGGAACTATACATTATTCTTCATGACCCCCCGGAGTTGACCTACCCGACATTTCCCAAATAACCTCCAAAACCATGATGATGCTACCAAATTTGCGTCGACGTTAGAAGATTCTTTTCTGAAGTGTTCCGGATCGTCCGATTGTTATCAGATGACTGTATCCAGAGGCACCTTCGGCCCGTATTTTCGCCATCTGACCAGCCCCCACTGATTGGTCCACTTCCATTGTTAGTGCATTGACGGCCTTCGGTCCAACGGGACGACGATCTTGACCGGGGTCCCAGAAAGAGGTCCACGTTCAGGGATAGAATCTGGTTTAGATCGAACTCTTGAAGGAGAACGAGATGAGCCGGAAACGCTACACACCAGAACAAATCATCGGAATGTTACGCGAAGCTGAGATACGGCTGAGCCAGGGCCAGAAGGTTGGCGAGAT
>CAYOEI010000244.1:0-5832 GCA_964402825.1 uncultured Hyphomicrobiaceae bacterium | reverse complement strand
GCTCTCGTAATTCATCATCGCCAGAATGCGGGCCGACACGGTAACAGGCGCCATTACCAGCAGAACTGCGGCTGCGGCACAGAGTCCGATTCCGATTTTTTTCATGACTTAACTCCCCGTCAAAAAACTTCACATGCTAATATTCAAACTGCACGGCACGGCGAACACGCTCTGGTTGTTTGGTCCCGAGGTGTTTCGTACCGGGTAGAGATATGTAGAATACCCTTCGCAATCAGATAAGGGTTTGCTTGGGCTAAACACCTAGTTCGCCTTTGCGGCATCCTTCACGGACACAGGAGCCCGCACCTTATCCTTCGCCATCGCCACAAGACCCCCAAGCAGATCGCTCAAGCTCCGTTCGCGACCCGTGTCAATGGTGACATAAGCGGTCATGCCGGCGCGCAAGGGGGGCATTCCGGCGCGCGGCTCCAGTTGCAGACGCACCGGCAGACGCTGCACCACCTTGACCCAGTTGCCCGATGCGTTTTGCGGGGGGAGGATTGCGAACTCGGCGCCCGTTGCCGGTGAGATGCTTTTCACCGCCGCCTTCCAGCTCACGCCGGGATACGTGTCGAGCTCAATCGTCGCGCTCTGCCCGACCCGCACATAAGTCAGCTCGGGTTCCTTGAAATTGGCGTCCACCCAGGGCGCCGTGTTCGTGACGATGGCGAACAAGGGCCTCAAGGCCGTAATCTGCTCGCCGGGAACCAGCGGCACCGTGACAATCGTCCCGCTGGAGGGAGCTTTCACGGAAGTGCGGTCAAGGTCGAGCCTGGCGCTGTCAACCGCGGCGATTTTAGCGCGCACCAGCGGGTGCTGATCGATCGGCCTGTCCGGAGCGCCGCCAAGAGAGGCCCGGATACGGCTGATTTTCTGCCGCGCCATGACCACCCGGTCACTGGCCGCATTGGCGTCATTCTCCAGCTCATCGCGCCGGGTTGCGGCAACGATGCCGCGCTTCGCCAGATCGATCTGCCGCTCATAGCGCTTGCGGAAATAATCGGCGCGGTCTTTCGCCTCCTCATATTCATAATTCGCCTCATCCAGCGTCGCCCGCAGCGTCGCCATCTGCTGGCGCGCCGTATCGAGTTCAGCTTCGGCTCGCGCGAGATTGAGCTCGAACGGGCGCGGTTCGATCTTCACCAGAACCTCGCCTGCCCTCACCTGCATATGGGCTTGCGCGCGCACTTCAATAACCCTGCCGGAAACTTCCGCCGCCAGTTTGGCGATATCCGTTTTCACATAGGCGTTTTGCGTAGAGACATAGCGCGCGCCCTGCAGCCACCACAGAGCACCGCCTGCAACCGCAATTGCCGGAACGATGCCCATCAGCACCACCCGCAACGTTGTGCGGCCTGCGTTGAGCTTTTTCACCGTTTTCTTTTGTGCTGGCTTTTTAGACATTTTCTATTTCAATCCCGATCGACTCAATCGGTTCGCTTTCCTGTCCCATCTCGAGGAGGCGGCGTTTCACATTCATCATCAATTCGGTGAGCTGCTTGCGTTCCGCCATGGTCAGCCCCGAGAGCTCGTCTTCCATCATGCCTTCCGCGATGGGACCTATGGTGTCATGGACCGACTGCCCGCGTTTCGTCATGTAAATCCGGTTGATGCGGCGGTCGAATTCATCCGCGCGCCGTTCAACCCAGCCATTGGCCTCCAGCCGGTCAATGAGGCGGCCAGCTGTTGCTTTTTCAACTTCCAGCAAGTCCGCCAATTCCACCTGGCTCGCTCCGGGCTGAATACCGAGCCGCCTCAACACCAGCCATTGGGACCGCGTAAATCCGAGCCGCCGTACGCGCCGGTCAAACATCGTGCGCTGCATACGCGCCACATCGACGATCAATTGTCCCAGATATCGCGGTTTGGAAAGGGGCAAGACAGGCCTCGATAAATTTAGTAAGTGTGGTTACTGTTGCATAGCATACAGTCAACAGGGTTACGATATCAAGAATGGCCAGCGACTCAGCCATCGATTTTCAAATTGATGAACAGGTAAACGATCTGACGCCCGCGCACCGGAACGTCATTCTGTTCGCCGTGATGCTGAGCGCGACGCTCTACAGCACGACGATTCTGGTGGTGTCGACCATCCTGCCGCAATTGCAGGGCGCCATGTCCGCGACCGCCGACGAGATCGTCTGGACCATGACCTTCAATATTCTGGCGACCGCGGTCGTGACGCCAATGACCGGCTGGCTGGTGGCGCGGCAGGGAAAGCGGCGCGTGATGCTGTTTTCCGTGCTCGGCTTTACCATCGTCACCTATCTATGCGGCGCATCGACTTCTTTGGAAGAATTAATCTTCTGGCGCGTGGTGCAGGGGGCGGTTGGCGCGCCGCTGACCCCGCTTGCCCAGACCATCATGCTTGATACCTTTCCCAAGCGCCAGCATGGCGGGGTGGTCGGCCTGTTTGGCATCGGTGTGGTGATGGGGGCGTTTCTTGGCCCCGTCATGGGCGGCGTCATGGCGGAGATGGCAAGCTGGCAATGGGCGTTCTACATCATTGTGCCCGTCGGCGTGGTTGCGCTGGTGTGTTTGTATCTCTCCTTGCCCCGGGACAAAGTGCAAAAGGATGCCCCGCTCGACTGGACCGGCTTTATATTGCTGTCGATCGCGATTGCCTGCGCGCAACTCGTTCTGTCGCGCGGCCAGCGTCTCGACTGGTTTGATTCAGGTGAAATATTACTTGAAACATTCCTGGCCTGTCTCACCGGATATCTGTTCATCGTCCATTCCTTTACCGTGAAGAACCCATTCATCAATCTGCGCCTGCTGACAAATCGCAATTATGCGCTCGGCCTGGTGCTGGTGTGCATTTACGGCATGCTGAATTTCACGCCGATGGTCGTGCTGCCCTCGCTGCTGCGCGAGCAGATCGGCTTCCCCGATTCCCTCATTGGCTATGTGCTGGGCTCGCGAGGTATCGGCGCCATGATCGGGTTTTTCGTCGCCATGTTCATCGGTCAGAAATATCCGCGCAAAAGCATGCTGGCCGGTTTCTCCGCAATGGTCATTTCGGGCATATGGCTCACCACGTTCGACCTCAATGTCACATTCACCGAACTGGTCTTGAACGCCATCGTGCAGGGCTTTGCGGTGGGAACCATCTGGGTGCCTCTCACGGTCGTCACTTTCTCCACCCTGCCCGCATCTGTCAGAACCGAGACTACGGCTGTTTATCATCTGTTGCGCAATATCGGTTCGAGCTTTTTCATATCCATGATGGTCACGCAGATCGTGCGCTCAACGGCAATGAATTACGAGCATATGACGGAACTGGCTACGCCCTATTCGCTCTCATTCGCGCTGCCCTGGGTGAGCGGCGAGTGGAACATGAATAGCGTCGAAGCTCTCGCCACCCTGTCAAAGGAGATGGCCCGGCAAGCATCGATGATCAGCTATCTCAATGCCTTCGGTATGTATACGCTGGTTTCAGCTGCCGCAATTCCACTGATATTGCTGGTGAGCAAGCCGCAGAAAAAATCGGCACAAAAGACATCGTGATGCAATGTGATTGCCGCGATTAAGACGAAAACCGGTAAACTCGAAGGCTCATGCAAGTCACTAATTCCATTACTAACCAAGGTGATGCCAACCAAGGCGAAACTGGCCAGGATGCGCGCGCCGGACTTTTCGCCTGGGCGTGCATAGGGTCCGGCCTGCTGGCGCTGACGATCGTTTTCACCCTCACATCAAAGCTGTTTGGATATGCCTATCAGGTACAGGACATGCCCGTGTTCTGGCTGGTCTTCGGACTGTGCGCCGCTGGCTTGCTTTATCTCGCATTGCCGTGGGCAATCCATGCCACGCAAAGCCTAAACCCCCGTTTGCTCAAAGGCCTGGTCTGGGTCATGTTGCTGGCCGGTCTCGCCATGCGTCTTATTCTGTTCGCCAGCGAACCTGCGCTCGAAGATGATTATCAGCGCTATCTGTGGGACGGCGCGGTGACGGCTCAAGGGCTGAACCCCTATGCAAAATCACCCGAAGCTGCGAAAGCCGCGCTTCCTCACCTGATGCCGCTGGGGCGTCTGGCGCAAGAGAGTGGCCCAGTGCTCGGGCGCATCAACCACCCCGAGTTGCGCACGATTTATCCGCCCGTTGCACAAGGCGCTTTTGCCTTTGCGCACTGGCTCGCCCCCTGGAACCTCAACGCCTGGCGCGGGCTCATCCTCGCTCTCGACATGATCTCCATCGCCCTGCTGATCTGGCTATTGCGAGATCTGGGGCGTTCACCTTTGTGGGCTGCGCTCTACTGGTGGAATCCGATTGTCCTCAAGGAGTTATACAATTCCGCTCATATGGATGCGCTACTTGTACCGCTGGCGCTTGGCGCCCTGTTGCTCACAATCCGCAAGCGCCCGCTCATGGCCACGGCCTGCCTGACGCTTGCAGCGGGGGTTAAAATCTGGCCACTGATTCTGCTGCCGCTGGTCTGGCGCGAAATGCTGGACAGGCCAAAAAAACTCATCGCGGCAGTTGCGCTCACCGCTCTCGCCTGCGCGCTTTATGCCTGGCCGGTTTTAACGGCAAACTTCGATACATCATCCGGCTTTGTGGCTTACGCCAGCAAGTGGAAGACCAACAGCGCCCTGTTTCCGGCATTGGAGAGTTTGGCGCGGCTCATTCTTGACGCCGCCGGCATCGACGCTCTGCGGCCCGGGCTACTTGCGCGCGCGGGCGTGGTGAGTGCGCTTGCCGGCATCATTTTTTGGCAGTGCCGGACAGCGGCTGAAGACGCGACCGGTATCGCAAGAAAATTCCTCATCGTTACAGCCGCACTGTTCCTGCTCTCCCCGGCCCAGTTCCCCTGGTATTTTATGTGGGTGATGCCCCTGCTCGCATGCTTCCCGGTTCCGGGGTTGCTGGTGCTTAGCGCAACCCTGCCACTCTACTACACCGGCTTTTATTACCTCTCCCGCCAGAGCTATGAAATCTTCACGGAGCAGATTGTCTGGCTCATCTGGCTGCCCGCATGGGTCTTGCTGCTGTGGCAGGCCAGACACGCACTCCCCGGTTTTTCCCCTCCCGCGAGGCGAGTGGCATGAGAGGCGGCAAACACATCAGCGTTGTCATCCCGGCGCTCAATGAGGCGGACGCCATTGCGCATGTTCTGGCCGACATCCCTCCATGGGTGGACCAAATTGTAGTCGCCGACAATGGCTCGAGCGACGGGACGGCCAAGGTTGCAAAAGCGCATGGCGCCATGGTTGTGCATGAGAGCGAGCGGGGGTATGGCGCGGCCTGTCTTGCGGGCATCGCCAAATGCAGTGACGCCGACATTATCGTGTTTCTGGATGGCGATTTCTCCGACCATCCGCAGGAGCTGGGGCTGCTGGTTGACCCAATCATCTCGGGCTTGTGTGCGTTCGTCGTCGGGTCGCGCGTCAGCGGGGCAAGCGAGCAAGGCGCACTGACGCCCCAGCAAAGGTTTGGCAACTGGCTTGCGTGCAAACTCATGAACGGCATCTGGCACACCTGCTATTCGGACCTCGGCCCCTTCCGGGCCATTGAGAGGACGGCGCTGGAGCGGCTTGCGATGCAGGACCGTAATTATGGCTGGACGGTTGAAATGCAGATCAAGGCGGCGCTATTGGGGTTGAAA
This sequence comes from uncultured Hyphomicrobiaceae bacterium, assembly GCA_964402825.1. Lineage (GTDB taxonomy): Bacteria > Pseudomonadota > Alphaproteobacteria > Rhizobiales > Methyloligellaceae > UBA2767. Next base: position 227 of record CAYOEI010000244.1, on the reverse strand, counting down.
GCCATCGAGGTGCCGGTGAGTTACCGGCCGCGCATCGGCGTATCGAAAGTGTCCGGCACCTTCAAAGGCACCATCCTGGCCGGCACCAAAATCCTCGGGCTGATTTTCCGCTACGCGCTGATGCCGAAGTGGCGCGGCGCGGCGGATATTGGATAACGCACACACTGGCGCCCAATTTCAACGCACTACTGAGTAGAAAATTGCACTGTGTCCGGCGTCAGCATTCA
>CAYOEI010000243.1:0-2666 GCA_964402825.1 uncultured Hyphomicrobiaceae bacterium | reverse complement strand
ACGGCGCGTGTTGATCGGCACTTATGTGCTTTCAGCCGGATACTACGATGCCTATTATCTGAAAGCGCAAAAGGTGCGCACGCTTATCAAGCGGGACTTCGAGCAGGTGTTTGAGGATGTGGATGTGTTGCTGGCGCCGGCGACGCCCAGCCCGGCTTTTGCATTGGGTGAAAAATCGGGTGATCCTATCGAGATGTATCTGAACGATATCTTCACGGTGCCTGCCAACATGTCCGGCCTGCCCGGCATATCAGTACCCGCCGGGCTCTCGGGCGAAGGAACGCCGCTAGGGTTGCAATTGATTTCCAAGGCGTTCGATGAGGAAATGCTGTTTCGTGTTGGCAAGGTTATTGAAGACGCGGCCGGGTCGCTAAAGGGCCCGGATGACTGGTGGAGCATCACATGAGTTCTGATCGGAAACTTGTATCAAGCGGCAGCCCGTATGAACCCATTATCGGTTTCTCCCGGGTGGTGCGCGTGGGTGGAATAATTGCCGTCGGAGGTACCGCTCCGATCGGGGAGGACGGTAAAACGGTTGGCATTGGCGATCCCGCCGCCCAGACAAAACGTTGCATTGAAATCATTGAACAGGCGCTGAAAGAAGCTGGCGCGAGCCTTGAACATGTGGTCCGCACACGCACCTTCCTGAAGGATATATCCCATTGGGAGGTGAGTGGCCGCGCGCATGGTGAAATTTTCGGCTCAATACGCCCGGTTAGCACAATGGTTCAGGTGTCAGGATTTATAGATCCCGACTGGCTGGTGGAGATCGAGGCTGATGCGGTCATTGGCGCTGGCGATGACAACTGGCAGAATGCGTGGGCGGCGAGTGACGGCACGAGGACGCCTCAAGCATGACATCGCGAAAAGCACCAGACTGCACGAGCATGGACGAAGTTCGTGTCGAGATTGATCGTATAGATGAAGCCCTCGTGGAACTTGTGGCCGAACGCTTCAGCTATGTTGATCGCGCGTGGCAACTCAAAAGTTCGCCAGAAGAAGCAGTCGTGCCGTGGCGCATCCAGCAGGTGGTGGACAAGGTGAGGGCTCAGGCTGAGGAAAAAGGCTTGCCGCCAGAGCTGGTGGAATCGCTGTGGCGGCAGATGATTGGCTGGTTCATCCAGTATGAGGAAGAACAGCTGGAGGAGGCGAGGGATGGCAAGTGAGGTCCCGTCCTCCAACCTGATCAGCTCTTCCAGCGGCGACTGGGAAATTGTCATCGGACTGGAAGTTCATGCCCAGGTGACCTCAAGGGCGAAACTGTTTTCCGGCGCGGCCACGAAATTTGGCGCGGAGCCCAATTCCCAAGTCAGCCTTGTCGACGCCGCCATGCCCGGCATGCTGCCCGTGATAAACGAGGAATGCGTGGCGCAAGCGGTGCGCACGGGCCTCGGTCTCAAGGCCAAGATCAATCTGCACTCGGTGTTCGACCGCAAGAATTATTTTTATCCCGATCTGCCCCAGGGCTATCAGATATCGCAGTTCAGCCAGCCCATTGTCGGCGAGGGCGAGGTGGTGCTGGACATGGCGGAAGACGGGAGCGTGGCGGTCGGCATTGAACGGTTGCATCTCGAACAGGATGCGGGAAAGAGCCTGCACGACCAAGACCCGAAAAACTCGTATGTTGATCTGAACCGTTCCGGGGTCGCGCTGATGGAAATCGTCTCCAGGCCCGACATCCGATCATCTGCGCAGGCCCAGGCCTATGTCACCAAGCTCAGATCGATCCTGAGATATCTTGGCACCTGCAACGGCGATATGGAGGAAGGCTCGCTTCGGGCCGATGTGAATGTTTCCGTGCGGCATCCCGGAGATGAATTGGGCACGCGCTGCGAAATCAAGAATATGAACTCTATCAGGTTCATCGGTCAGGCCATCGAGCATGAGGCGCGCCGCCAGATCGATATCCTTGAAGAGGGCGGTGAGATTGCCCAGGAAACCCGCCTGTTCGATACCAAAACAGGCGAAACAAGGGCTATGCGCTCAAAGGAAGAAGCGCATGACTATCGCTATTTCCCGGACCCGGATTTGCTGCCCATCGAATTCACGCAAGCCTATGTGGACGACCTCGCGGCGCATCTTCCCGAACTGCCGGATGAAAAGAGCAGGCGTTTTGAAGCGGATGACGGACTGCGGAAAGACGACGTGAAAGTTTTGCTGGCAGAGAAAGAACGTGCAGATTTATATGAAGAAATCAGAGATAGACTAATTGGACAGGGCATCTCCCGACAAAACGCAGCCCGCGAGGCTTGCAAGCAAGTATTGGGACCGATCCAAAGCGTGTCAAATAGCGGATTTTTGGATATTACGATTCAGAGCGATTTTGATTGGGCGGCAACTGCCTCAGAAGGAATAATAATAAACGTCGAAAATTCAAGCATTTCACAAAATACCGCGAATACGGCTTTCGTTAATACGGCACCGAGTCGGGCGGACCCAATGGAATACGTACGCGAGCATAATCTGTTGCAGCTCACGGATACCGGCGAGATCGAGAAAGTGGTTGATGAAGTCATCGCCGCCAATCCGAAGCAGGTGGAGCAGGTGAAAGCCAAACCCCAGACCTTGGGGTGGTTTGTCGGCCAGGTGATGCAAAAAACAGGTGGCAAGGCAAATCCGCAAGCGGTGAACCAGCTGTTGCGTGAGAAACTAGGAATTGGCGGCGA
>CAYOEI010000242.1:0-19129 GCA_964402825.1 uncultured Hyphomicrobiaceae bacterium | reverse complement strand
GGGCCTTAAGGATGTGACACCGCATACGTTGCGCCATACATGCGCAACTTGGCTCGCCCAGTCCGGTTTGTCGATCTGGGAAGCTGCAGGCTTTTTAGGAACGACGGTTGAAACATTCGAGCACACGTACGGCCACCATCACCCCGATTTCATGAAACAGGCGGCGGAAGCCATTGGAAGCCGTCCGCGTAATGTCCGCAGAATCAGGTGATGTTTTTGGAACGTTCTGGTGATTTTTGTTGGTTTATGTTCAATAAAACAAGGAGATAGGGATGGTTCACAAACCTCCGAAGGCAGAGGTCACAGGTTCGAATCCTGTCGGGTGCGCCATTTGCAATATCTTCTACACGCAACGCCATCTGATCTCCCGTTGCTCACTTCGTCAGTTTCGCAATGAAGCGATGAGGGTATGGAAGATTACAACGGCCGCCGCTTGAATGCTTCCCCCTCAGCTTCGTTCGCCTGTAGGTCGTTAAGTTGACAACGCCGGCTCAAGGACAAACGCAAAGCCGGTATCACTGCTTATTTTCTAGACGCAAATTGTGTTTGCAGGCCGCGCAGGCGCGGATCGGGGATATCTGTGGCTCTGCTGTGCTTTCTTCGATGCGCCAATTTTCAAGCGACAGATGTCACCAGGCCAGCGATATTCGGCCACGCCTTTCGATGGCCGGTAGACGGCCGTATACAAGGTGCCGAAGCCGATTTCGAATGCCGTGGAATACAAGGGCGGCTGAAGAAACGCGCCAATAAATTTTTCGGCCGGTTCGTTGTGCAGGGTGAGCCGCTGCAGCAGGAAGCGTTCACGCTCCACCGTCGCAGTGGCGCGGGCGTGTCTGTGCCATTCAACCCGTTCCTGGTGGTTGGTGGCGACACGCGAATCCGTGATAACCGCGTCGCGATCGGGTGAAAGCAATACAGTGAGATACTTTCCCTTTTTGTCCAGGACGGTAACGTTGTAGGCCATGTGGCATGGAATTCGGGTCAGCGCTTCAGCGGCATCCTGCGCGGTGTCGCAAAACTCCAGGATGTAGCGCAGGATCAGCGGCACACCGAAACCCTCGCCGACAATCCGCCGCCCTCCGAAGGTCAGGGAGATCGCCAGCCCGGCGTCATTCATGCCGTCCACCAGCCCCCACAAACAATCACTCATGCCGAGGACCCAGCGGCCATTCCAGCAGGTTTCCATGATAATCCCGTCGATCAGTTCCGGGGAATAATCATAGTTGCGCACCAGTATGGGCTGGCCGCCGAGCCAGATTGCCTGAGAACAACCCGAGAGATAGGGTGGCGGACAGTAAGAACTCAGGAACCGGGCCTCCAGGTCACCGCCACCGGCCAGATCACAGAGTTTCTCATAGGTCGGAACCAGCTCAGGCATCTGCGCTTTCAAGGCGCGCAACCCCGCCAGATAGGTTTGGCGCGGATCAATGCCGCCGGACAGGAACCAGTCATGGTAGGCCGGCCAAAGCCTGGCGAACTGCGCCTGCCATTGCGCGCCCGGGAGCGATTCCTGTTCTACGGAAAATGCTAAATCCATGGTCCCGGACCCTACAGGATTTTGAATGCCGGTTCGCGGATAGGGACAGTTTTGCTTTTCGGCAGGCTCTTCGCCTTGAATTTTCCCTTGATACCGTTGATCCAGGCTTTCGAGCGCTTGGTCAGGCGGAAACGCTTGTCCATGGCACGGCCGCGGGTGACGAGAATGCCAAGATCCGCGCCTTCATAGCGATAGTCCCCCGGCTTCAGAATGCGCAGGAAAAAGGCCTCCTGTTCGCTGTCCACGGCGCGGCGGTGATAGTCGAAGCGGTCGAACTCGACGCTGCCGTCGGAATTTAGTTTCCAGATGCCGGATTCCGGCGCCTCGGTGAGGATGTCGACGCTGTCGTCCGTATGCTTGATCACCATCTGGCACCATTCGTCGATATTCGCAGAGTCGGCCCAGCGCTTGTTCAATGCCTCGACATCCAGATCGAAGGGCACGCCGGAAAACTCGAGCAAATGGAACAGGAACAGCGGCGCGTCGGCATGCGCGAAGGCGGCGTGGTTGGTCATGGAGCTGGCGCCCGTGACCCGGGGATTGCATTCGCCAAGATAGATATTGCCGGATTTCTGATCGATCAGAAAATCCAGGTTGAAGTATCCCCGGTATCCTTCCTTGGCCAGCTGATTGCCGAACTGAAACGTGTATTTGCGGGCCTTGTCGCGGATCTTCTTGTCGAAGGAATCGGAAAACAACTCATTGCCGCACCAGCCGCCCCGGTAGGGCGTCAATAGCGGAAAACCAACCAGTTCCGTCATCAACGGCCCGACGATGGTGCCCTGCTTGGTGGCGCAGGCCTCGATGGCCGACCCCCGGCAGTCGATCCGCTTCATCACCTTGATTTCGCCCTGGCCAACGATGTCATGTTCGTGGCGGCGGAAATCGCGCTGGTTCTTGATGAAAAAAGTTGTGTGCCCGGAATCGCCAAAAGCCGATTGCAGCACCAGATCACCGCCAACAGGTTTCGCGATTTTTTTCAGATGCGCCCAGCTTTCAATTTTCGACAGAACATTGGGAACGCTCGGCACGCCGGCCTTGTTGCCGATACGCACAGTCTCGATCTTGTGGTCGATGCGCTCGCGCAACGCTGCCTTCGGGAACCAGACCTCAATGCCGAGTTCCTTGCAGATTTTCTCCGCCCTCTCATCAAACATCAGGAAGGTCGCTTTGGCTTTCTTGCCGCGGGACTTGATGAAATCGATGACCTCTTTGTGCTCGAGAAGATAGGCGTTGATGTCTTCAATGGACTCAAATTCAGGATGAGCTTTTTCCGATGGCACGAAGGTGTTGGGATGGCGGCCATCATAGCAATCAATGAAATTGATATATTTGAAATTGCGGCACCATTCATCGATCCCGAGCAAATTGAAATTTGTCGCGCTTATGAAATAGATCGGCGTTTCGTTGCGGTGAAAGAACCGGCGGACGTCGGAAATATTGCGAAGCTTCTGCGGTCGCGCGGCCGCCTTGGAGCTGACTTTCCGGGGTGTGTTTTTCGCCGCTTTCGGACGGGCGGCGCGGGCCTTCTGTTTCTTTGCGGGCTTTGCGTTCAAGATCTGGACTCCATGAGTTCAGGCGGCGATCACTTCGCCGCCGCGTTGCGTTTTTTTAATTCAGCAGCCAGAGCGTCCTCGGAAAAGACACGCAGACCCAATTCCGGCCTGTAGCCGTGGATTTCGGTGACATCCAACTTGCGAAGAAACTCGATGATTTCAGCACTTGCGACCTGACCCGGCACCAGGATGGGAAATCCCGGCGGATAGGGAATGATGAAGGTTGCGGACACGACGTCGCGCCCTGACTTCATCGCCGCATCCAGCGAGCCGTCATCAAGGCTCATATATTCGCAATCCTCTTCATCGTAGGACAGGAAGTAGGCATCGCGAATGATGCCTTCGCCGGTTTCGCCCAGCGGCACGGGGCGGAAGGCATCATGAAAGCGTGAGAAATCGGGCAAGGGCGGCAGGTCCTCGACAAGCGATTTCACCTTCGCCTCCTGGACCCGCAATTCCGGTGCGCTCATATCCTCGATCCGCCGGTCCAACTCCTTCGCCACCTTGACCAGCACCTCGATCAGATAGGCGACGGAGCTTCGCGTGGTGCCGATATTGGTCATGAACAGCACGGTATTCCGGGAGGTCTTGTTGACCTGGATGCCATACTCGTCCATCAGGACGTCGTTCTTGAATGTGTCGCCGTCGAGCCCCGTATTCCCCACCGCCAGGGTGACGCGAGTGGCGTCGAGACAGAACTCATCGTCCGCCCATGCCTCCCAGATATCGTTCCAGCCATGGTCCGGCTCGTAATAGGTCTCGATCCCCGATTTGCGGAATTCCGCCGGGATCATGTGGCCCACCGTCAGCACGGTGAAATACTTTGTGAGCAAGGGATGGGTGCGCACGCGCTGGCGCAGGGCCATGGCCATCTCGACCTGCTTCTGAACCAGCTCGAATCCTTCCAGCTCGACCTGCCTGCGGCCCACATCCAGGGAGGCCAGTATCTGATAATTAGGCGAAGTCGAGGTGTGGGTCATGAAGGCCTCGTGGAAAGCCTCCTCACTTTTCGATTTATAGTCCTGATCGTGAATATGGATCATCGACCCCTGGCGCAATGCGGTCAATGTTTTGTGGGTCGACTGCGTTGCATAGACCCGTATCCGCGCTTTGTCCGGGTCCGGGAGAAGGCGGCGCGACAGCAGCTCTTCGTCGTCAGCGCCGTCCAGGTCCTTGAAGGTCCCGGCATAAGCTTCATATTCGCGCCTGTAGCTCTCTGACTTCATGCGCTCGCGCAGATTTCCGGCCGAACTCATGGCCGTGCGCTGGCGGTAGGTCGGAGCGAAGCGGGCAAAACCAAACCACGCCTCATCCCACAGGAACACCAAATCCGGCTTGATCGCCAGGCACTCCTCCATCACCCGCTCGACATTGTAGACGATGCCGTCAAAGGTGCAGTTGGTGAGGAGTAACATCCTCACGCGATCGATCTTTCCGGTGCGCTTCAGGTCCAGAAGTGTCTTCTTGATCTCGCGCAGCGGCACGGCGCCATACATGGAATATTCGTTGAGCGGATAGGAATCCAGGTAGATAACCTGGGCCCCGCTCATGACCATCCCGTAGTGATGTGATTTGTGGCAGTCGCGGTCGACGAGGACGATATCGCCCGGACGCACAAGCGCCTGGACAACGATCTTGTTGCAGGCGGAAGTGCCGCCGGTGGCGAAATATGTCAGACGCGATCCAAAGGCGCGGGACGCCAGTTCCTGCGCCTGCTTGATCGAACCATGGGGTTCGAGCAGTGAATCCAGACCGCCTGACGTCGCCGAGGTTTCGGCAAGAAAAATGCTCATGCCATAGAAATCGCCCATATCGCGAATCCAGTTGGATTTCAGGATCGACTTTCCGCGCGATATGGGGAGCGCATGAAAGACGCCCGTGGGCTTTTTCGAATATTCCTTAAGGGCGGTGAAAAACGGTGTCTGAAACCGCTCCTCAATGCCGCGCAAAATGTTCAGGTGCAGCTCGACATAGTCCTCCTGATTGTAAAAGACTCGCCGGCAGGAATCGCAAATCCGGCCCGCTACATCCTCCACGGATCTGTTGGTGATCAGATAGAGGTCCATTTCCGGACGCAGGCGGGCAATGACATTCGCCAGCATGGGGCCAAAGTCCTGATACTCGATATCGTCGATGTCCGAGCAGCCGGCCTGGGCCAGATACCGGGTCAGCACAAGCAACTGATATTTCGAGCGAAGCTGGAAATCGTAGCGGATGACGACCGCCTGGATATTGACGTTGAGCAGAACGGCAATGAGCGCGTCTTCGAAACTCGGCACGAAGACAGGTTGATAGGTGTAATTGTCTTCGTCGCGGCGCATTGCCGCCAGTTCCCCGCGCTGATGGGATTGAAGCCCCTGGGAGATGTTGTCGACAATCAGGACCTCGAAGTAAGGGCGGCGGCGCATGCGCTCGTCCTGTGTGTCGGGAATATCCTCCGGTTCCGCGGCGTCAGCCCCGCTGCCAAGTCCGAGATTAATGTGCATGCGCCGGTAGAGGCCGCTCATTAGTCCTGAAACGCAGCGCGAGACGGTTGAGGCAAGGGCCGCGTAATCGTCGTCGTACAATAACTGGTAAAGCTGCTGGAATGCCTGATCGCCCGGAAACGCCCAATACATTTCAACCGGGGCGAGATCGTCCAGGAAACTGCGCGCCTTTTTCTTATCGTCCTTCCGGCCGCGCCCGTCGGCAAGGCGCTGGGTGATAATATTCAGCTCATTCCAGGTATCGATCCGGAATTGGGAAGCATTGTAATAGCGGCTAAGCGAAATCCGGTCGATCGGTCCATCTTTGTCCGGCATGTTTCGTCTCTCCCCATACTCTCACTATTTCCCGATAAGGCGCACCTTCAAGTCATTGGCTGCCGCGCGAACCGGCCGCCTCTTTTGCCGCTGCCTGCGCTTCGGTCCTGGCTGACTGCTGCGTTGCGGCCCCCGGCCTTCCAGTCCCGCCGGACCGCCCTTTTGCGGCATCGTGAGCGGGCCAAGGCTCTCAAGATATGATTTGTCAAAAAGTTCGCGGTTGTAAACGTCAAAATCCACCGCCCGGTCACGGAAACTCTTCTGATGCTGGCCAAGCCCCATGGACCCGACGGCGCGCTGCCGGCGCACGACTTCCAGGTCAATTTCCAGCGGGATGATTTCTTCATGCCCGCCTGCCTGGTAAAGAACAGTACCGGCAGGATCAATGACAGTGGAGCGGCCGGTGCCGCCAGCCCCAAGACCGTTGATATCAAAGACGTAGCACTGGAACATGGCGGCGGTGGCCCGGGCGATGGAAAGCTCCACATCGCGGTCGATGGTTCCGGTCAGCACCGGGTGCAAAAGCACCTCCACGCCCATGGCGGTGAGTGTGCGTGTCGTTTCAGGAAACCAGATATCGTAGCAGATGGAGACCCCGAAACGGCCAATGCCGGGAACATCGAAAGTCAGAAACTCGGTGCCGCCGTCAACACCGGCTTCGTAGGGAGCGAAGGGGAACATCTTGCGATACCGCCCTACAACCTCGCCAGCCGGGTTGATGACTGAAGCGGTGTTGTATAGGCGGCCATCGAACTTCTCGAAAGTCGAGCCTGGCAAAATCCACACGCCATAGCGCGCGGCCAGTTTGGCGAACTCTCCTTCGATTAATTCGACCGAACCTTTGTGGTTACCTGGCAGTGGGCCATAGGCGGCGAGTTCGCTGAAAACGATCATCTGGACCCACGGAAAGCGAGCCATAACCTGATCGACCTCATGCTTCATGGCCGACACGTTTTCCTGGCTCGCCGAGATGTTCATCTGAACACCCGCCACTGCAAATGGTATCATAAGCACTGTCCTTCCAGAGTTTTCTTATTGTTAGTGTAGGTCAGGTCCGCCTTAACTTAAATGCCTTCCACGATAACCGTTTACGCGGCAGCCTTGGCCGAAACCATTGCCGCCAGGGATTTCTCGATAATCGCCAGGCCCTCATCGATAATGGCGTCACTCGCGGTCAAGGGCGCGAGAATGCGGATGACGTTGCCGAAAACTCCGCAGGACAACAGCACCAGACCGTTGTCCAGGGCCTTGGCGCACAAGGCTTTGGCTGCGTCCGGGTTCGGCTCGTTGCCGCCGTACGATGTCACCAGCTCAAAGGCAATCATGGCGCCGAGATTGCGGATATCGCCAATGGCCGGAATGTCGTTGCGTTCCGCCAGGTCGCGCAGCCGCGACACAACCCGCTGCCCTATTTCTTCGCTGCGCTGACACAAATTTTCGTTTCTGATGACCTCAAGCACACCGAGCGCAGCGGCGCACCCTATGGGACTGCCGCCATAGGTTCCACCGAGACCGCCCGGAGCTGGGGCGTCCATGATGTCTGCCTTGCCGATGACGCCAGCGAGGGGAAATCCGCCGGCCAGGCTCTTGGCGATGGTCATCAGGTCGGGCTCAACGCCTGAATGCTCAATGGCGAACAGGCGGCCCGTCCGCGCAAAACCCGTTTGCACTTCATCGGCGATCAGCAGGATCCCGTGGGCATCGCAAATATCGCGCAGTTTGCGCATAAATTCGAAAGGCGCGATGTTGAATCCACCCTCACCCTGCACCGGCTCAATGATGATGGCAGCGACGCGTTCCGGTTCTATATCCGCCTTGAAAAGATTTTCGAGCGCCTTAAGTGAATCGCCCATGGTCACGCCATGCGCTTCCATGGGGAACGGCAGGTGGAAGATGTCGGCGGGAAACGGCCCGAATCCCTGCTTGTAGGGTTGCACCTTTCCTGTCAGCCCCAAGGTCATCATGGTACGGCCGTGGAAGCCGCCATTGAAGGCTATTATGGCGGGGCGGCCGGTATATGCGCGGGCGATCTTGACGGCGTTCTCGACAGCTTCCGCGCCGGTCGTCACAAACAGTGTTTTCTTGCGCGCCGGTCCGGGGGCAAGCTCGTTCAGTTGCTCCGCCAGCTCGATGTAGGAATCATATGGAACCACCTGGAAGGCCGTATGCGTGAACCGGTCGAGTTGAGCGTTGACCTTGGCCATGATTTTCGGATGCCTGTGTCCGGTGTTAACCACTGCGATCCCAGCGGCGAAATCGATATAGCGCCGTCCCTCGGAATCCCAAAGTTCAGCGTTCTCGGCTCGCTCGGCAAAGATTTGTGTGGCTGTGGCGATACCGCGGGGAACGGCAGCTTCCCGGCGGGCGTTCCAGGTCGAATTGTGAGTCATGATCTGAATTCTCTGTTCTGACTGGCCATAAGTCTTTGGCCGGCGAAGGCAAATTCTAAAAGAGTAAGGAGTTGGGCGGCCACCCCGCTGGGAGCGGCCGCCACTAAACTTGCTTACGCGGCTTCAGACGCGACGTCCTCAACCGGAACGGCCGCGATGGTCCCGGCAAGCACATCTTCGCTTGCGTCCAGGTCTTCAACCGGCTCCAGGATAGCTGGCGCCGAGAGGGCCGCAACACGCGATGCGATTTCATCGGCGTTAAGGTCCTCGATACGCTTGGACAGGGACCAGACGTGGCCGTAGGGATCGACGATTTTACCGAAACGCTCGCCCCAGTAGACGTCGGCCAACGGCACAACAACGGTAGCGCCGGCTTCGATGGCCCGTTCCCAGACCGTATCGACATCGTCGAAATAGAGATGCACCGTAACTGGCGAGGCGCCGAGGGTCGTCGGCGCAGGAATGCCCAATGCTGGGCTTTCGTCGCAGACGATCAGTATTGAGTTGCCAATCTTCAACTCAGAATGAACGACAGAAAGACCGTCTTCCCCATAAATACGAGCGCCTTCCTCGGCGCCGAAGGCATAGGCATAGAAATCAATGGCGCTGGCCGCGCCGGCAACGGTCAAAACCGGTGTAACCGTGTGGAAGCCCTTGGGTGCTGTGCTAACTTTGCGTGACATGTTCTCTTCTCCTTTTGAGCCACACTTGGCGCATTTAGCGTCTGTGGCCCGTTAATGCGGTAAATTCTCAAGACTGCCGGACGAAGCCCTATACGAAACGCCTGACATCATGTATCATGGTGTAGTAAATATTGAAGAGATTGTCAACACCATGGACCAAGATGTATTGCTCGGCGTAACGACGACCGTGACTCAGGCCGACATCCCGTTCCTGCGCGAGGCTGGCCGGTTGGGTGAATATGCCGTCGTTTACCGCGTCGCAAGAAACCAGCTTGGAGGCGGTTTTGGGGATCAGGAGAAGCACCCTTATGCGTGGGGTGTCCTTGTCTATGTCGATACGCTGGTGGCGCGCGTCTATAGCGCCAGGGGCGCGGGGCGCGAATGGAACTCGCTCGACCGGCTGGAGCGCTGGCTCAGGGAGAACGGATTCTGGTATTGGTGGACGCGGAACGATCTTGAGCCCCTGGGCGGGGCTGATACTGATTTGGAGAACGACGAAACCGAAGCCAGCGAACCACCCCCACCGATACCGGCATACATGCCGCCACTTGGCCTCGAAGACGATACCGGTGAAACTGACGGCTCATAGATGCCATTCCGTAAAATCTGATGAAGTAGAGGTCTTTTTACGCCAGAGCTGCTGCTTAAATTGAAACCAGGGATGAGCCAGCGTCTCTCTTATTGAAGATGCTCAACGGTCTCAAATATTTTGACGACGGACAGCTCATCGCCCACTCATTAATCACGTATTAGCGAAACACATGAATAATAACCTGAGATTTGTTCGTTAAAGTGACCGAGCTATTGACCAATTGGTAGCTCTGCAACGAACGATGGCTGAATTTCCATAGGGATTAAGCTCTTGGACAGGTCTAATTATTCCAGCTCATTCGGTGTGGCGCAGGATCACAAGGATGAGCGAGGCGAGTGCCGAAGAAAGATGGCGATACACGCTTTCGCATCCGACATCGATAACAAGTATGATGTGAAGTGTGTCATTCGGGATGTGTCTGGAGGCGGGTGCAGTATCGTGTCAAGTTGCTTGGATGACTTGCCAGATATTATCCATGTTCTTCCAGAGGGTTTTGCAACCCCCATACTTGGCAAGATTGTCTGGCGTAAAAATAATATCGCGGGTGTTCAGTTCCTCACGGATCTGGGCGATGAGAGTCTCTTAGTAAATTTGGTAAAAGGCAGCAGTAGTGACACACAGTCGCGTGTCATTGAGAATTCGAGCCTCCGGTCATATCCAAGCCCAAGCAGCTTTAAAGACCGGTTTCGTTTATTTTCCCTGTGGCGGAACAGAAACGTACATGACTCATCACAGCTGAAAGAGGAAGAGAAAGACAATATTGTTGGAGATTATATCTCCATGATCGTGCACGAGTTTCGCACCCCCTTGACCTCGCTCATAGGTTCGCTTGGATTGATTAAGAGTGGCTTAGGTGGCGATTTGCAGGAAAACGACATTTCTCTCGTAAATGTAGCCTACAGAAATGCTCAAAAATTGAATCTGATGGTCAATGATTTGCTGGATTTGAGCAAGGCAGAATCCGGGCAAATGCAGCTTGAGTTAAAGGCCATTGATATCGTTGAATTAGCCCGTGACTCGATAAAAGTGAATGAGCCCTATGCTGCGAAATATGGCATACAATTTCGCCTGCATGACAGGGTGGAGCGAGCTCATGTAATTGCTGATGCAATGAGACTGGAGCAGGTGTTGACAAATTTACTGTCGAATGCCGCCAAGTTTTCACCAGCTGGCAAGGTAGTTGATGTCATCGTTGAACGGCGTGATGTCAACATTAGGGTTGCCGTTCGTGACCAAGGTCCGGGAATACCACAAGAAATGCAGGATCAGGTGTTTCAGAAATTCTTCCAGATTAATAGTCCTGATGGCCGCGAAAAGCATGGCACAGGTCTGGGTCTGAGCATTTGCAAATCGATCCTAGAAAAACATGGGATTAGTCTCCAGATCGAATCCAAGACGGGTCTCGGATCGACATTCTTCTTTCAGCTTCCTGAAATTTTAGCTGATAGGTCCCTTGATCAGATGCGTGCAGCAGAGTGACGCTGTATCTGAACTAGCCTCGGCGATTATCAGCTTTCCTTAGGCCAACATCCGTAAAATCTTTTAGAAGAATTTGTCAGCGAGGGTCACTTTTACTATTGCGTGCAATGGGAACCCTACTTTCTGAACGAGTTTTATACGTGCCAGTTGGCTTCTATCACGCGGTTTAAAGCTGTTTTGAAATTCCTTCGGAAGAGCGTCAGTAACAGGCAGAATGTCTGTTATGGTGCCAGCAGCAGTTAAACGACCACTGCTGACCTGCACTTTTGTACCGACATCTAAGGAATAAATGTAGCGGCGCGGTAGATATGCAAGAACGTATGCCTTGCCGGAATAAACCTCAAGAATGGTATCTCCAGGTCTGTAAACATCACCGCGTGAGGGAACCGAGATACCAACAGCGCCGCTGACAGGTGCTTTTATAGTGCCATCTGCGTAGTGATCGCGAAGATTCGAAAGAGCCGTTTCCGCATCAGCCCGCGCAGCATTGATGGCAACGAGCTCCTCCTTTAAGCCACGATGTTCCGTCTCGATTTCGATGTAGGATTGTCTGGCGTCAAAACGTGCCCGTAATGCGGTGTCGTAACGAGCAAGGGTGGCCACCATTGTTTCTGAGAGTTGTCTAATTTTCTCCAGCATTTTTGCCGACTCATGCTCACGTTTTTTGGCAAGAGGCAAGAGATTTGAAACGGTTGCAGACCGGATCTTGAATTCTGCAGCCTTCGCGGTGAGAGAAGCATTTTTTGAAGACAGATCAGCAAATCGCTCAAGAATTTCCGACGACTGGACACGCAGAAGTGGAAAACCTGCTTTAACAATGTCACCTGGCTTAATGTTCACCTCTTCTACCCGCGCAACATATGTGGTGGAGATGGTTGTCTTGTCACGTAGCACCAGTCCATCGGCGCGAAGAAAGACAAGATCCCCAAACAGGAAATTAACACCGGCTATCAGCAGTGCGAGCAACATGAACAGATAGACGAGACGTCCTCCTCGGTTTGTAACCCGGCGTTGCTCGGTCTTAAGTGCATCTGGCCGAGGCCGTTTTCTAAGCGATTTAACCATTACCATCTCCGCGTTAGTCTGACTTTTTCGGGCAGATACTCATCACCGGCTGAAGCGTTAAAGAGCCACTCTTGAATATAAGCTGCGAGCCGCACATGGCGCATCACGAAGCCACTGAAGAAGCTGTAGCCAAGCGTATACGGCAACAAGTGCATAACCTTTGCGCTTGGAGTGGAAAGTGCCGCCAGGATGAACGAAATTAGAATGAAGAAGAACAGCCCTATCTGGACGGCCAAAAGTATCGCAACTGCCAGCTCCCCATAGCTGAGAAACAACCACACAATGTAGATTGGCAGGATCACTGCACCTGCAATATCAAATACAAAGAACTCAATCTGGTGAAAGAGTTCCTTTGGCTCAAAATTCCTGGAAAAGGGATTCACCAGATCAATATGCTTCCGGTACCGGAGCCGAACTGTATCTCGCTCCCAGCGAAAGCGTTGCCTGATGAGTGCTCTGAGCGTAGTGGGAGGATCTGTGTGGCAGATGGCATCAGGGGTGAATTGAACTTTCCAACCTGCCTTGCGTAGCTTCAGCGTTAGGTCAAAATCCTCCCCACCACCAACATCCACACCATTGACGCCCTCAAGCGCTGAACGCCGGAAGGCACCAAAAGCACCCGAAACGCATGTGATTTGATCAGCAAGTGCCGAGGCCTGTTTACCCAAGGAAATGTTGATCAGATATTCGATTGCCTGGAAATTGGTTATCAGCGTCTGCGCTGTGTTACCGATAAGAATATTTCCTGAAACGGCACCAACCGTGGGATCGACAAACGGTTTCACTATGCTCTTTATCGCATGGCGATGATAAGTCGAGTCACAGTCAGCAATGATGACGATATCGCCCGTAGCGTACCGCTCACCCAGATTCAGAGCGGCTGATTTTCCACCACGCAGGATCGTGCAATGGACCTGATCAACAATTCCTTCTTTCCGCAGCTGTTGCAACTTTTCAGACATCGCATCCGTGGATCCATCGCTTACAACAATGATCTCATCCGGTCGCAGACTTTGTTCATTCAGAGAACGCACGCAGCGCTCTATTCCACTTGCCTCGTTATGTCCGGCCAGAATTACGCTCACTTTGCCAACATTCAATTCTGAATCCTCTGGCAACTTACGAAACGGTGAAAAGAGTGTTGCAGCAAGAAAAGAGAACATGTAGCGCGGGACATCGAAGAGGATCGTAAACCAGAACAAGCTCAGGAGCCCCGCCCAGCTTAGGGAAGAGAGAAAATTAAAGCCGTTTGCGATTAACTGCCACACTAGTTGAAATCCTCAGGTCCAAAGACATCGATGTGCAAACCGAGATCAACACGCAAACAGGCTGTCGCCTCCGCACACAGATCATCAAGACCAGCAAGGATCTCACTCGTTGGTGTGCCCTTGAGCAGAACGAAATCGTAGTTGTGGCCTTTGACCACAAAATCTTGCTTGCGAACGATGTTGTGAAGGTTTTCAAGAAGAAGGGCCCGCGATTGTTCAAACATACGCACACCTTCTGCGTGCTCTACCTCCCTTTCATTGCGATATGAAATATTGAGTAGAGAAAACGGTGTTTTATCGGCTTTGTATTTTTTAAGTTCAGCGTTCATGGAAACGATAAGCTCAAGCGGCAACTCAGCGAAACGCAAAGTGGCGTTATTGTCATCAAGTATCGCACGACCAGCTTTAGCGAAATCAGTCCCCAGCGAAGTCAACTCATAGGCGTATACATCTCGCATGCGGACGGTGTCGCCATCATAGTGAGCCTCACACTCCATACAGACGAAACCAATTCTAGGTTCAGACGTAGCATGACCACAACTCTGGCATTGAAGCATGGAGCCAGGCTTATCGTAGTCCACGCTAAAGTGGGTTAGCTCCTGACGGCACTTCGGGCAGACAAGGTCATCATCTACACGGAAATCGGACTCCGGCCCTTGATAGGCACATTTGAAATGATGGAGGTAGGATTCTTCCTCAAGGTTCGAAGAACCGCATTCCGTGCATTCTTCTCGAATGTTGAAATGTGATGAGCCACACCTCCCGCAGGTGTGAAACCGATCAAAAAAATTCTGGCCAATGAAACCACGAGTGTGCAGTTCTTTGATTTCCTTGTCGATGCTGCGGAAATCCAGAACCGTGTTGTAGCATGTGTACTCTCGCGATGAGGGATCGTACCGGGGCTCCAATGAGCCACCGCTGACGAAAATGCGACCGACAAGTTTTTCACCAATGTCATCGGTATATACCAGATCATCGTGCAGCTCAGCGCGTCGTTCGCGAAATGATTGGATGAGGTTGTCGAGCTTATTGATCTCTTCGACACTAATTTTTGAACCATCGAGATCAGCCTGCTTCGGAATCGATCCCGTCATGTCAATGACTGGCAACAAGTGCAAAGTTTTGGTTGTCCAAACGACGGACAGATCGCGTACCGATACTGGTTCATTGAGCAAAATGGCATCGAACTGCTCCCTGCCAAGGCTGGCTTGCAATCCACGTGCTGAAAGTCTGTCGGCGTTGAAGTCATCCGGCCACCGTAAGAACCGATAGCCCTGAGCCTCAAGAAAACTCGTCTTTTGCGGTTTGGTTGAGGCCTTTGAAGGCACTGGCAAATGGGCTGGAGGTGAGAGTTTTTTCTTCTTTTTGTTGTCGTCTTCAATGGCTGCAAAAATGTCTTCCAGCTCAAAAGGCTTAGGGATCACCTCGTCGAAATTTTCGCAATTCGATGAATGGCTCAGAAGACCTTTAATATCCGATGTGATGGCTACGAAGCGCGGGCGGTGCTCAATCGTGGTGTCGGCATGAAATTGAAAGGCTACCTCAAGTCCATCCATCTTCGGCAGATGAAAGTCCATGAGCACAACGTCATAGGAGTTCGCTTTGAGCTCGGCGAGTGCGGCCTCGCCATCTGCAACCACCTCGACATGATGTCCACGCTGTTCAAGAACCAGTTTCAGTAGATCTTGAGTTACCGGGCTATCTTCAGCTACGAGAATGCGCTGTGCATTCTCAGCACATGGCACTGCTGATGGAGAATCCCGGCTCTCTTTAACCGCCAATGGATCATTTTTCGAGCGTGATCTAGTTTTTTGCTTTGCCGACACCATAGGAATTCCCCCATTCCTCAGACAATTCAAGTCACCCCATGACTTTTTAGAATAAGGATTAACTGAAAGGAATCCGTAAAGTCCAAAGGCTTATTTAGCCTGAAATGAGTGGTTTCGGGGATTTTGGGAATCTTGGTTAAAGATTGTTTTACCACCGGGTTAAAAATCGTTAATCGCTCGATATTCAACTATCACTTGCCAAGACGCTATAGGTGATCAGATTTCCGAATATTTTTGCTAACAAAATATTATTTTTAATCGATGATTATCGCGTCAGTAATTTTATGAGGTCGATTCATGCCGGCGCCTCCTTGATCTAAGGAAGAGTCGATGATGCCGGCCAAGCACATTCCATCGATCAGGAGTCGCCATGGCTAGGGAACTTACTCGCATTACTTATGTCGAGGATGAGCCCGACATTCGTGAAGTGACGCAGATTGCACTTGAGAAAATTGGCGGGTTTACTCTCGATATCTGCGTCAACGGGTTAGAAGCCGTAGCAAAGACACCAGCATTTGAACCTGATCTTATCCTTCTCGACGTCATGATGCCCGGAATGGATGGAGTGGAGACTTACCAGCAACTGCGCCGAATTCCAGGGCTTGTTGATACGCCCATCATTTTCATGACCGCCAAAGCGCAACCTCAAGAGATAGAGCAATATACGGCTCTCGGCTGCGCCGGGGTCATTACCAAGCCCTTTGACCCGATGACTCTGTCAGATGAGATCCAGGGGCTATGGGATCGTCAACTTTGAGGATTTGACAATGCCGGCTGGAGAACAACTGCAAGCATTACTCGCCAGGCACTGTGAGTCATTGACGACAGAAATTCCATTGATAGGCGCGAAGTTTTCGCAGGCCGTGCTGACCAGGGGCCGCTATGGCGAACTGGCAAGAGAGACGGCCGAAATGGTTCACAGGGTGAACGGCTCTAGCGGTTCACTGGGTTTTCGAGAATTAAGTTCGGCTGCGCGTAATTTTGAGGAGGCGCTGAACGAGAGCGCAAAATCGGATAACGCGCCAGAAGAATCTGGGATTCGCGAATTACACCATTTGTTTTCACAGATGCAAACTATCGCGGAGCAAACAAGACTTGAGGATTCTCCTCTTTTCGGCATCGATTTGAGCCAGGTTGGACGAGAGCGATGAAGCTGAGTGTAACCACGGACAATCCTACAGGCGCCTCAAGCCGGCGGGTTATGACTTATCTGTTTGTCTGTGCGGGTCTGACGCTTTGTTATGTCTTTTTGCGGGGTTCCACCTGGCAGGGCAGCACCACATTGCATACGGTGATGGAGGCTGTGGCCACATTTTTGGCCCTCACAGCGGGGGCAATGGCCCTGGTCCGTTACTATTCCAAGAAAAACAATACTTTCCTATTTCTCGGCACCGGATTTCTTGGGACAGCCTTTCTGGATGGCTACCACGCCCTTGTTACATCCGCGTATCTAAAACCCTTCATGCCGACGGATCTTCCGCATTTAATTCCCTGGAGCTGGGTTGCTTCAAGGCAGTTTCTGTCAGTGTTTATGCTGCTGAGTTTGTTTGCCTGGTTACACGAACAACGGCTCGGAGATAAAGGGCGTATCAGTGAAAAATTTGTATATCTCTTTGCGAGCATCGCCACGCTGTTGAGCTTTGTCTTTTTTGCCTTTGCACCACTGCCGCGCGCCTATTATCCCGAGTTGATTTTTCACAGACCAGAAGAGTTTTTGCCTGCTCTTTTTTTCCTGGCGGCTCTGATTGGCTACGTGAAAAAGGGCCACTGGCGACACGATACATTCGAGCATTGGCTGGTGATTTCGCTGATTGTCGGCTTCATCGGACAGGCGGTTTTCATGTCCTTCTCGGGCGTATTGTTCGATATGGAATTCGATGCCGCCCATCTTCTGAAAAAGGTGAGCTATGTCTGCGTCCTGACCGGGCTTCTGGCCAGCATGTACGCTACGTTACGGCTGGAAGCACAACGCTCCGAAGCCCTGACGGAGTCCAAAAATAGGGCGGAATCTGCACTTGCAGAGCTCGCATCCCACAAGCTGGCCATGGACGAACATTGCATAGTTGCTGTGACGGACACCAAAGGCACGATTACTTATGTTAATGACAAATTCTGCCAAATCTCCGGATACGAACGCGAAGAACTGATTGGCCAGAACCACAGAATCCTGAATTCTGGACATCACTCAGAGTCATTTTTCACAGAGATGTACTGCGCTATCGCAAAGGGAATGACCTGGCATGGCGACATCAAGAACCGCGCCAAGGACGGATCCTTTTATTGGGTTGATACAACCATCACTCCGTTCAAGGACGCAAAAGGAAAAGTCGTTCAGTACATCGCCATTCGGACGGACGTCACCGGACTGTACAAAAGAGATAAAGCCATACGTGACCAGAATGAACGCTTCAACGTTGCGCTGGAAAACATGTCACTTGGGCTGTGTGTGTTCGATAGCCAGCAATGCATCGTCGTCAGCAATAAACGTTACGCCAGCATGTACGGCCTTTCAAAGGAGCAAGTCATGCCAGGCACCTTCTTGAGCGAAGTCGTCAAGTTGCGTGTTACAAACGGTCTCTATGCCGGAGAAAGCCCGGATGAATATATTGAGGAGCGACTCAAGTGGGGCGAAAGTCGTGTTAAACATGCTGTCAAAATTCATGAATTGAGTGATGGCCGCTCGATTCGCATCTCGCGCCAGCAGTTGACTGGCGGTGGCTGGATTGCAACTCACGAAGATATAACCGAACGCATTCGTATGGAGCGTTTGAAGAACGAATTTGTTTCCGTTGTGAGCCATGAATTGCGAACCCCGCTGACATCGTTAATAGGATCACTTCGTCTCGTGAATTCAGGTTTGCTGGGTTACATGCCGGAAAAGGCCGAGGTGCTCCTGGATATCGCTTTTCGGAATGCCGAGCGTCTTAAGGTTCTGGTGAACGACATTTTGGATATGGAGAAAATAAACTCGGAAAGCATGGAGCTCAAATTTGCTCCGATTGAGGTGGTTGCATTAGCCTGCCAGATTATTGAGGAGAATGTGGCTTTCGGCGCAGAATTCGGAGTCAGTTTCAGGCTTGAGCAAGACGTGCAGGCTGCCCATGTCAGCGCCGATGAGAACAGAATATTGCAGGTCTTGGCCAACCTTTTGTCAAATGCCGCCAAATTTTCGCAAATTGGCTCCGAGGTCATTTTGCGGATTTCTCGAGAGAGCGGCAAAATTCGGTACGCTGTTATCGACACTGGTTGCGGGATTCCCGAAGATCAGCAATCCAAGCTGTTCGAAAGGTTTTACCAGGTCGACGGGTCTGATAAGCGCAGCAAACGGGGAACGGGCCTAGGCCTGGCGATTGTTAAGGCCATTGTCGAAGAACATGGTAGTCAGATCCAGATTGAGTCAGAAGTGGGCAAGGGATCGACGTTCTTTTTCGATTTGGAAGAAGTAGATGCCCCATCTGAGATAAAGAGCAACCCCGTGGAAATGGCTAACACCGCAGTCGCCTAGTAAACCCTATACAAAGAGTTTCTTATATTAGTACAGACTTCATCCTCGAAGCAGTCCGCAATATCCGCTTTGGGTCATGAGCGGATGGCTCCCTTTTGGCAAGGTTTATTTATGAGCCCATGACCTAGGCCATATTGAGGTTGTTACCCTCTTTAGTTCCTGATGTGCTTGTGGCAGCGGAAACTATTAATCACTGCAGAATGATA
The DNA here is from genome assembly GCA_964402825.1 of uncultured Hyphomicrobiaceae bacterium. Classification (GTDB taxonomy): domain Bacteria; phylum Pseudomonadota; class Alphaproteobacteria; order Rhizobiales; family Methyloligellaceae; genus UBA2767. Next base: position 218 of record CAYOEI010000242.1, on the reverse strand, counting down.
AAGGTTATTGAAGCGGCCTGGCTTTTTCACCCAGGCTTTCTTCGGGTTATGCATGTGGCAGATAGTCCTGGACCTGGTGTGATTGCTGTTGCCGAACGTGACGTTCGATCTCGCGCCTGCATTGGCGTCTGGGGTGCTGATGGTGGTGCCCCCGGCGATGACGGCAAGCGCGGCGGCGGCGGTCAGAATGGTTTTCTTCAGCATCGGTGATCTCCTTG
>CAYOEI010000241.1:0-4448 GCA_964402825.1 uncultured Hyphomicrobiaceae bacterium | reverse complement strand
GATGATAAGCTTTTCGTGCCGTGCGCTCATGACTGGTGGGTCCTTACAGTTGGATTTTGATATGTTCTAGCAGATTCGGAAGGGGATTCAGCTCACTCCGGAGATAGGGTGGGGGCATGGAAAAGACAAGCGTTGTGAGGGAGTGCTGGTTTTGTTTCGCTCGCTGCGCGGGTTTTATATCGCTCACGGCTATTCCTCGGCTTCGCCTCGGGCCTGCGCGGGCGCGCCCTGACGGGCGGGCCTCAATGGCCAGCCGCGCAAAGCGCGGTAGCCGGCGAGATATAGCAAAGCTGTTCAGCATCACTCCGGCTAACCGAGGCGCAGCCGAGGCAAGGCCGAACGGCCGCCGCGCGAAAGCGCGCCCCCGCGGAGGCCCGAGGCGAAGCCGAGGAACAGCCGTGAGCGATATAAACCAGCGCGATATAAACCCGCGCGATATAAAATCTCTAGCGCCGGATGGCGGCGAACTCGCCATGCTCGCGGAAGCGCCCCAGATATTCCGGCACAACCGCATCGATAGACACCGGCTTGATCCCAAGCCCCTCGAAGGAGCGTGCGCTCGCACGTGACGTTACCTGCGCAACATTGTCCGTTTCCAGCAAGCGCACCTGATCGACCGTCAACAGCGGCGAGGGCAAAAGCTGAAGGAAGGCTGCATTGATCCGCGCCATCCAGAATGGATAGGGCATCAGGAGGCGCTGGCGATCAGTGTACCGCATAATCCGCTGCAGCACCTCCTTGAAAGTCACTATCTCCGGGCCTCCAAGCTCGTAAATCTGCCCCTCTTTCGCCCTGCCTTCAAGTGAAGCAACTACGGCCTTGGCCACATCTGCCGCATATACGGGCTGGAACCGCGTGCGGCCGCCGCCAATGAGCGGCAGCACCGGCGAGACACGCGCCATCCCAGCGAACAGATTGAAAAAATTGTCCTCGGGGCCAAAGATGATCGAGGGGCGCAGGATGACGGCATCTGGAAATGTCTTGCAAACATGTGTTTCGCCAGCCGCCTTTGACTGGGCGTAATGCGACGCCGAGCGGGGATCGGCGCCGATGGCCGACACATGAACCAGCGCTTCGGCTCCGGCGGCTTTCGCCGCGCGCGCGACATTGCGAGCGCCTTCCGCCTGAACCGATGAAAACTTCTGTTTTCCGGTTTCAAATAAAATGCCAACCAGATTGACGACCGCGTCGGCGCCTTCGGCGGCCTTTGAGACCGAGTCGGGGTAACGCAGATTGGCCTGAACCGCATGAATCTGTCCGACACCGCCAAGGGGTTGAAGATGCCCCGCCAGATCAGGCCGCCGCACCGCGATGCGTATTCTGCATCCCGTACGCGCCAACTCCTGGGTAACGTAACGCCCGAGGAAACCCGACCCGCCATAAATGGTGACCAGTTTCGATGAGTTCAATTTGATGGCCATTCAGCATGCCTCTTAAGCCGCGTCCATGCATCTCTTCCACACTCCACACGGTGGTAGAGAATGAATCAACAGGATTACACCCAGCCGTACCTTGTGTGAAGTGCATGGCGCGCCAATTGACAAGGCGTGCTCGCGGATTTACTTGGAGGACGGACATGCCCAGGTGGCGGAATTGGTAGACGCGCTGGCTTCAGGTGCCAGTGATCGCAAGGTCGTGGAAGTTCGAGTCTTCTCCTGGGCACCACACTTCGCCCTTACGGGCTACGTGTGGCGCTGCCACGTGTAACCGTTAGAGCGAAGCAGTGGCCGGTTTTTTTTCAGGCTATATGACAAGCCTGCCGCTTAGTGTCGGACACTTAAACTCTGCGTTATGATTGTTCCAATACAATCCATTTAGAAGCATTATTTCTTAAATTTCACAGTTCATATTCCATTAACGCTCCAGCTGAGCGTCAAAGACAGAACACTCGATACGAACCATTCTCAGAAAGGCCTCCCCATGACAGTCGAGCTGCATCAGGGCGATCTTCCATCAGGGCTCGACTTTGGAGCATCCGTCGCGATTGATACCGAAACACTTGGCCTCAATCCGTTGCGTGATCGCTTGTGCCTCATCCAGCTTTCCAGCGGTGATGGCACGGCCCATCTGGTGCAGATCGCCAAGGATGCAAACGACGCGCCGAATCTGAAAGCGCTGCTGGCCAACCGCGATGTCTTAAAACTGTTCCACTATGCCCGCTTCGACATCGCGGTGCTGTATCACGCGTATCGCGTCATGGCAGCGCCGCTCTACTGCACCAAAATCGCTTCAAAACTCGCCCGCACCTATACCGACCGGCACGGGTTGAAAGATCTGTGCCGTGAGCTGAGCGGCGTGGAGTTATCAAAACAGCAGCAATCCTCCGACTGGGCCGCGCAAACGCTCACCCCGGAACAGCTCAAATATGCAGCATCCGATGTGCTTTATCTGCATGGCCTGAAAGAAAAGCTCGACATCATGCTTGACCGGGAAAACCGACTTGAGCTGGCGCAATCCTGTTTTGAATTTCTCCCATCGCGTGCAAAACTCGACCTCGCCGGCTGGTCCGAAACAGACATATTCTCTCACTAGGGTACTCAATTTGAGACCCGAGAAACTGGAAGGGGCAGGCAATCCGGCCCCAATCTGGGCATAGTTTGCACCAATAGTTCAGATACACAAACCGCAAGTTCAGGCTGCACTGGCCATGAAACTAAACTGGGTTCAGCAACCATGACGAGCGACGCTGGTCATCCATATACCATCTCGAACAGGGATTTTCTGACCGCGCCTAGCATTGAGCAGCGGTCGAAATCTCTTAATCAAGCACGATTCCACACCCGTTTGGTGCGCGTCCTGCGCATTGCCCTGCCCCTGCTCGCCCTGGCCGTTGGGGCTTTCTATTTCCATTCCCCTCGCATCTCGGTGTCGATAGGCGATCTGGAGGCCAGCGTTGGCAGCATCACGATCGACAAGGGCAAACTGCGGATGCTCAACCCGAAGCTGGAAGGCGCCAATGACAAACAGGGCACTTATACGGTGACCGCCAAATATGCCGAACAGGAGGTCGCCAACCCGGATATAATTCACCTCATTGATATCAAGGCGCAGATGAATAGCGCAAAAAAGGGGTGGTCGCGTCTGTCGGCTCCCAAGGGGATTTTCGAGACCAAGACCGAAATACTGGAATTGATTGGCGATATCCGCACCGCCCAGAGCGGCGGCATGACGGCGCGTCTGACCCGCGCCTCCATCGACATGAAGACGCAAACCATCGTATCCAATGAACCCGTTGATGTTGATTTTCTCAATGGCACCGTGCGTTCCGAAACCATGACCATCCACACGGAAGAAAAGCGCGTGATTTTTCGCAACAATGTGCGGGTGCATATTCGCAAGCGACCTGAAAAAACAAAGGCGGCCACAAGCCAATGACGAAGCTGTATATGAGAAACACTGCGCTCGCGAAATCGCTGCACGCGTGTCTTGCCGCATTCATGCTCACCTTTGGTATCTTCTGGGTTTCAGGCGATCTTCATGCGCAAAAAATTGGCTCTGGCCTTGGAGGATTCTCCAGCGACAACAATCAGCCAATCGACATTGAGTCCGATACGCTGGAGGTGCAGGATGCAAACAAGATCGCCATTTTCAGCGGTAATGTGAAAGCCGTTCAGGGCGAAATGATCATGCGGTCCAAACACCTGAAGGTAAAATACACCGACGGCGAAAACGACGCGGCAGGCTCCACCACGGCGCAGGGTAAGAAAAAATCCGGTGGAAGCCGGATCACCAGCATCCGGGCGGAGGGCAAGGTTCTCATAAATACCGCGGATAATCAGACCGTGACCAGTGACTGGGCATTATTCGATGTTGTCAGCCAGACGGTCACCATTGGCGGGAATGTCGTCTTAAGCCAGAGCGGTAACGTGATAAAAGGTGAGGAACTGGTCATCGACCTGAAAACCAACCGCAGCCGGTTCATAAACCGGGGAGACCCTGCAAAACCCCAACGCGTGCGCGGATTGTTCTTGCCGGGAAGCTCTGGAAAAAGCGCGCCGGGCAAGAAAGCAGCGACACAGTGAGCGCCCGGAAGGGGCCTGAAGGTGATTGACCCTTTGGCGCGACTCCGATTTCATCGAATCTTAACCGGCGAAGGCGCCAACTAGGAGCGAAGGGCTTAGTGAGCAAGCTGTTGTCATTTCCCGGCCCGGACCAGGCCCAGAACCCTGCCAGTAATACACTGGAAGAGTTTGGCCCTGAACCGGAGACGAGCAGCCAGCGGCAAGCGTCTCACGGCCGGTTAGTGGTCGATACAGTCTTTAAGAGTTTCAAAAAGCGTCCAGTCGTGCGCGGCATCTCCCTTTCTCTTGAGCGCGGCGAAGTCGTGGGCCTGCTTGGTCCCAATGGCGCTGGCAAGACAACGGTGTTCTACATGATCACCGGCTTGATCCCGCCCGATGAGGGGCGCATTGAGCTCGACGGGGAAGATATTACCCGGCTGCCGATGT
>CAYOEI010000240.1:0-6507 GCA_964402825.1 uncultured Hyphomicrobiaceae bacterium | reverse complement strand
CACCGAGTGGATTATGAAGCCCGCCCGTCATTTTGCGGGGGAGCCCCGGCTGGCGCTGCAGCATCTCGGGCGGCGGGATCCAGTCCGGCCAATCGACCATGCGGCTGATCTTCTCCGTGCCGGTCCAAGTGAAGCCCAGCCGGCCGATCGATATCGGATATTCATACGCTTCGGTCGGCGACAACGTGTAGTAAAGCTTGCACCGCCGGTTGACGATGATCACGGTGCCGGCAGTTTCCTTGTTGGGGAAGGTGATAATTTCGGGAGCCTTAGGCAGGACCTGTGGGCGCGGCCCACCGGACATGAGGGCCGGGTATATGCGTGGCTGATAAATCTTCCGGCTCCGGGAGGGTGTTTGTATGGGGTCTTCTGATCCGAACGTAGTGTAGCCGCCGTCATCCCTGAAATTGAAAGGCTCTGCGAGAGTGGGCCTGGTCGGTGCAAATGCAAGAATACTGATCAGCATGACCTGGAGCAGGATCTTTGGCAGATCGAGAGATAGTTTCCGTCCTGTTTCCGGGATCGGCAGCGCCGCGAGTGTCAGCGCGTGTAAGGCGTTTAGCCCGGCCCTGAAATGCCCTGTCTGGAAAATCCGTTCGCTAGTCATCCTCATGGCGTCCTCCCTGACACACGCTTAATTTATTGTGAGTGCCGAAAAGCCCGCCAGGTCCCGTAATCGGCATGCGCCGCCCTTGGCGACAAGAGGTCCCTCCGGCATTCTTTGCGAAATAGTCTAGACCGATCATTGACTTGGCGGCGACACCAATCATCCATGGACCGCATAATTGCACTTGTTCTGTGGCATTTAAGACACGAGATTACGTACTGACTTTATCCATAGTATCCACGGGCGGGCAGCCACAGGTTGAATCTCCCCCATCAACACGGGTGGACATGCACAGAGAGGGAGTCACGGGTGCAGGTGTTTTATCCACCAAACGCTCCGTTCAACCTACCATCTCTCATTGAACCAGCTGCAAACGGATGGTGAGGAAGGTCCAATTGAGAATTAAAAAGGCCAGCAATGATGCAGTTTCAGCCGCTATGCGCTCAAGAGCTGCCGCTCCGGATTCCTGTCATTTTCGGCAGTTCGTGACCTGGGTCACGAGAATAGGCACAGGGACTGGATTGCCGGACTTCAAACAATTACACTTTACCTTGCTAGATACACTCCGGGCCGTGGTTATCTGAAACCCAGCCCAACCATTTGTGATGAATTATTTTGACGCTGGTATCGTGAGGTCTAGAGGCAATCGGGCATGTCAAGCGCGGCGGAAGTTGCGTTCAGGCGCTGGTGTGAGACCGCGGTCTTGGCCAAACCCGCAAACCGTATATATTTTATCGGGCCGGGCAAAGCTCCAGGAGGAACAGCTAAAATGAAAAGAACAACCGCGCTGCGGAAACTTTTGAGTGAGGGCCGGTCGCTCTATGTGCCCGGTTGCTATAACGCGCTCAGCGCCAGGATACTTGATCAGGTCGGGTTTTCGGCCCTCTACATGACCGGCTATGGCACATCAATCTCCCTGCTCGGGATGCCGGATGCAGGTCTGGCAACCATGACCGAGATGCATATGAATGCCCGCTATATCGCCAACGCTGTAAAGGCGCCGGTGATCGCGGATTCCGACAATGGCTATGGCAATGCCGTCAATGTTGTTCGTACCGTGAAGGAATATATCCAAACCGGCGTTGCAGCCGTCCACATCGAAGACCAGGCGATCCCCAAACGCTGCGGACATGTCGCCGGACGGCGCGTCATCTCCATCGAGGAGGCGTGCGGCAAATACCGCGCGGCCGACCATGCCCGCAAGGAGATCGATCCGGATTTCGTACTGATCGCACGAACCGACGCGCGCGGCGCGCATGGCGGCAGTCTCGATGATGCGATCGAACGCGCGAATGCCTATTTAAAAGCCGGGGCGGACTTGGCATTCGTCGAATGGCCAACCGATATCGGCGAGGTGAAACGCATCTGCGCCGAGGTCAAGGGACCAATCTTCTACAATCAGACGGGTATCTCTCCGCGCTTCACACAGCAGGAACTGGAGGAATTGGGCATCGCCATCACGATCTCGCCCGGCGCGACATTCCGGGCTTCGATGATGGCGATGTATGATCTGGCGGTCGCGATGCGCGATGAGGGCCCGGCCGGCGAGAAACGCTTCAACGACAGCTTCAATAAGCACCCGATGGGCGACTTCCACACCTTCGCCGGGTTTGACGAGATCATGGAGCTGGAGCGCAAATTCATGCCTCAGGAAGAACTTGAAAAATACGATGATTCCGTCGGCCACCGCCCGCAGGCCGCCGAGTGACGATTGAGGAATATCAATGACCGGTAAAACGCTCTTCAAAAAAATCTGGGAACGGCACGTCGTCACCGAGCAACACGGGCAGACCCTGCTCTATATCGACCGCCATCTCTGCCATGACGGCTCATTCGCAGCTTTCAAACGGCTGCGCCAGCGCGGTCAGGTGGTGCGCGGCCCTAGCCAGACCTTCATGACGCCGGACCACTACACGCCGACGCATACCGCTTCGCTCGACGATCTCGAAGATCCTCGTGCGCGCGAGATCGCCATGGCGGTGGAAACCAACGCCAGGGAATTCGGCGCCACCGTTTTCCCCTGGGGCGACCGGCGTCAGGGAATTGTCCATGTGGTCGGGCCGGAACAAGGCATCACGCTTCCAGGACTGACCATGGTGTGCGGCGATTCCCACACATCGACCCATGGCGCCCTGGGGTGCGTCGCGTTCGGGATCGGCTCATCGGAAGTCAGCCATGTGCTGGCGACCCAGACACTATGGCAGAAAACGCCCAAGACCATGCGGATCAATATCGATGGAAATCTCGGTTTCGGGGTGACCGGCAAGGATCTGATCCTGGCCATCATCCGCCAAATCAGCGCTTTTGGCGGCACCGGCTACGCAATCGAATATGCGGGCTCCGCGATCCGCAACCTTTCAATGGAAGCCAGGCTGACGATCTGCAACATGACCATCGAGGCCGGGAGCCGCTTCGGCATTGTGGCGCCGGATGAAACGACCTTCACCTATATCGAGGGACGCCCTTTCGCGCCAAAAGGCAAAAAGTGGGATGAGGCCATGGCCTTCTGGCTAACCCTCCCCTCCGATGACGATGCCGCCTTCGACACTGAAATCATGATCGACGGTGAAGAAATTGCACCAATGGCGACCTGGGGCAATAGCCCGCAAGATGCCATTCAGGTGACGGAACGGCTGCCGGACCCGGACAAGGAAACCGATACTGAACGCAGAGCAGCGATGGTCGCGGCTTATGAGTATATGGATCTGAAACCCGGCATGGCTGTAACCGATATTCGTCCCGACAGGGTCTTCATAGGCGCCTGTACAAATTCCCGGATCGAGGATCTGCGCTTAGCCGCTGCGGTCGTGAAAGGCCGGAAGGCCGTGATCCCCGCGATGGTTGTTCCAGGTTCGGGTCTGGTGCGGAAACAGGCGGAGGCGGAAGGTCTGGACCGAATCTTCACCGACGCCGGTTTTGAATGGCGGCTTGCCGGCTGCTCCATGTGTGTCGCCATGAATGGCGATACGCTCAAGCCGGGTGAACGCTCTGCCTCGACCAGCAACCGGAATTTCCGTGGGCGGCAAGGGCCAGGCAGCCGCACCCATCTCGTCAGCCCGGCAATGGCGGCCGCGGCAGCCGTTACAGGAACCTTCACCGACGTGCGCAAGCTGATGAAGGGTGAGTGATATGAAAGCTTTCACCAAATTCAAGGGCGCGGGTATCCCGATCGATATCCCAAATTGCGACACCGACCAGATTATTCCGGCACGTTTCCTGCGCCGTGACCCAACCGATGAAGGATATGACCGCTTCCTGTTTCACGATCTGCGCTTCGCGAAAGATGGTACCGATGAACCGGACTTTGTCTTAAACAATCCCGCTTATCGGGATGCAAGCGTGCTCGTCGCTAATATCAATTGGGGCTGCGGTTCATCGCGCGAAAATGCTGTCTATGTGCTGCTGGCGAACGGTATCCGCAGCGTTATCGCTCCTAGTTTCGGAGATATCCACTACAATAACTGCATGAAGCACGGCATTTTACCCGTGCGCCTGCAGAAGACCGAGTGCGATACGCTTCGCCAGCGGTTGCATGATACGCCGGGCGTGGAGATCGCCCTCGATCTCGAGGAGCAGATTGTGACTGGCCCCGATGGGAATATCTACAATTTCGAGATCGACAGGTTCGACAAGCACCGGCTTCTCAATGGTCTGGACGAGATTAGCATGACCCTCGAGTATGATGCGGATATAGCGGCCTTCGAACAAAAGCATCGCAGCAACTATAGCTGGCTTGAGCAATAGTCAGCCAAAGCGTAACCGGCCCGCCAATGCCCTGCGCAAAACCTGAAGTCTGAATATTTTTGCCCGTCCAGTTGCCCGTCCAGTTACGCGTCAAATCGAGGACCCTCTCACAAAGGCCGCAGAGACTACATGATTGCGGCCAGACCGACGAAACCGATGGTTATCACGATACCCAGTACGGTGAGGCCCAGGCCGCTGACGCCTACCACTTTCATTGCGAAGTCGTCATATTCGAACCCGGCGATGGTAATGACGAGCGGCCAGAATACCAAAGCTCCGGCGGCCCACAACCAAGGCATCTGTCCGCCGCGTTTCTTCACCACCAGGTAGATCCACACAGCCATCACGAGGGCAACAATAATCCCGGCAATACCGCTCATGACGATTGTCCTCTTTCGATTTCATCGATGAATGTATGTGTCAGTCCGCATTAGCGCCGTTCCCGCCTGGCCACTCTCCCTCTAAGAGCTGCCGCAAAAAATACTTTTTATAAACTCAATTTAACCACAAATCTGGAGCTATTCTTTTCAAGGTTAATCGGGGAGTAAATCTATGGGCATCCTGTTTAGATATGCCTTTGTGATTGGTTTCGGTTTCGTGTCAGTCATAACATTTAAAATAGTCACGACTGCTCTCGAACACCAATGGGCGTTTTAACAAGCCCAATACCGCTATTTACAAAGGTAACATACCGTTTCACGTCCGAACTCGTCGCAAAAGCAGAACGAGATGACTCGATGATTCGCGGCCGCTTTTCTTTTGGCCGAAGGGGCCGGCGAAATGCCGCCCCTGGTCTCAAACTTTTTTAACCCCAAGCACGTGTTTTGTTTTCTTTGCACTGTTAGCTCGAACGCGATCGTCAATTGCCAGTGTCGACTTTTTCCCAGCCTTCGCCAGGATTAAAGCTATCAATGTCCGGGACTTCTTCAGCCGTGCCGGGTCCAAAGTCGGCGTCGTAGATCACTCCATCATGGCTGACCATGAAGGTCATAACGCCTGAATTGCCATATTTGGCCGGATAGGCGAGAACTGCAAAGCCGCCAATCATCTTTCTCCCAACGATATAATCCTGTTCGCCGCCCGGCGCGTCGACGCCCTGGCTTGTCAAAAGTTTGAAATGATAGCCATGATAAGCGCGCTTCGCGGCCCCCGGCTTTTTTAGCCCATAGCCTTGTTTTACTGCTTTTGCGATGAGGGGACCGAGCGGACTGAGGGGCTTGCCTTCCGCGGCGGGCCAGTAGAGCCCATCCTGTTTGCCCTCTGAGCTCTTCAGTTTCGCGGCATATTCCAGAACGCCGTCGCCATTGCGATCGAGACTGGCATATTCGCGCTGTGCATCACCTACAGCATTCAGAACCTTAATTGTGGTCAGCTCATTGCGCCCGATCCGGCGGTTGAGAAGTTCCTCCTTGCCTTGCTCCGGGTCGAAAGACCAGCCTTTTGCAGACTTGATGACAGGAAATGGAAACGGAAATTCGTCATCTCCGATCACCAGGATTGCCTTGGCGTCACCTTCTTTTTCGATGCTGTTCTTCTGATCAAACGCGGCAATGAAAGCCTCCAGCCCTTGCCTGTCCATGACCGGATCGCCTGAGGTAATCCACTCCCTGGTTTTGGAACCAAGCACAGCAATCATGGTGGCGGAATCTTTCTTCTTTGCAGCGCCGATCAGCGCCGAGATGGCCGCCTTTGGAGTGGTGAAGGTTTTTGGATTGCTATCATGCGCGGATACAGATTTCGCGCCCAAAGGTCCGATCGAGACGGCCACGAGGAGCATCAGCCGGCAGAGTTGTGTCGTGAGGCGCTTCATAGCGGCTTCCTTTGAAATCGTAATTTTATTCATCTGACCAGAACCTTGGATCATCGACGCCTTCCGCCACCGCCACGACTACGGCCGCCACGGCTACGCCCTCCTCCACCGCCGCGTGAACGTGAACGAGAGGGCCGTGATCTTGAAGAGCTACGGCTTGATTTTCCGCGTGAGCTATTTTTCCTTACCTGTTTACCGCGTCCCATACCCTGATAAGCGGCAGGCCTTTTGGATGAGCTGGGCCGTTTCACGGGACGCGATGCCGGACGAGAGGCCGGACGCGATGCCGGACGAGAGGGTTTAACTGCAGCCGAAGGACGCTGCCCTGCTGCGGGACGCTGACCTG
>CAYOEI010000239.1:0-11483 GCA_964402825.1 uncultured Hyphomicrobiaceae bacterium | reverse complement strand
TGCAAGGGTCAAAAAATCAGTCAGCGTACCCGTAATCGTGAATGGAGACGTGTGCACGCTGAGTGACATCCGCAACGCGCTCGAGCAATCGGGCGCGGATGGCGTGATGATCGGGCGGGGATGTTACGGCCGCCCGTGGTTCCCGGGACGCGCGGCAGCTGCGCTGACGAATGGCGGTGAAGTAATCGCTCTGCCAATTTCTGAGCAAAAGGAAATCGTCCTCGAGCATTTTGATGCGATGCTGGAGCATTACGGCGCGCATCCCGGCATTCGCAACGCGCGCAAACATCTCGGCTGGTATGTGGAGGAGATTCTGGGGCAGGGGGACGAGGCCAAAGATTGGCGCCGGCGCCTGTTCGAGGAAGGGGACGCCAGGCAGGTCCGCTCACGCATTGCCGCGTTTTACGACCAGCAATGCCAGGAGGTCGCATGAGCGCGGCAACCGGCATCAGCACAGTTGAGAATGGCAGGAGTGACAAAGGTTCGATTGCCAGTGATCTGCTGGATGGATTGCCCCATCCGGTCCTGCTTCTGGGGAACAAGAATAGAATCGAATTCGCCAATGCCGCTGCGGAACATTTCTTCCAGTCCAGCGCAACGTTTCTGCGGCGCCAAACGCTGGACGATATCATCGCATTTGGCAGCCCCTTGCTCGCGCTTATCGATTACGTGCGCCGCACCGGCGCGAAGGTGAATGAATATGGCGTTGACTTGGGTTCGGTGAAGGACACCAATCATACACTGGTCGATGTTTACGGCGGGCCGGTTGCCGAAGCTGACGGCAAGATCCTGGTGATGCTGCAACAGCGCACCATGGCGCATATGATTGAGCGTCAACTGACACACCGCGGCGCCGCACGCTCGGTTTCGGGACTGGCCGGCGTGCTTGCTCACGAGATCAAAAACCCGCTTTCCGGCATCAGGGGTGCGGCACAACTTCTTGAGAGTTCTCTGGGTGAAGAAGACCGCCAGCTTACCAAACTGATTTGCGATGAGTCAGACCGCATATGCAAATTGGTCGACCGGATGGAGGTGTTTGGCGATGAACGCCCGCTGGAGCGCGAAGCAGTCAACATTCATGACGTTCTGGACCATGTGAAAAAAATTGCTGAAGCTGGTTTTGCCAGCAATATCAATATAGTGGAGAACTATGATCCGTCATTACCTTCAATTTCAGGGTCCCGGGACAAGCTTATTCAGACCTTCCTGAACCTGGTGAAAAATGCAGCCGAAGCCATTGGCGCGGAGCGCCGCGATGGGCAGATTACCCTGAGCACGGCATTCCGCCCCGGCGTTCGCCTATCCTCTCCTGGGTCAGCGGCACGCGTATCGCTGCCGTTGCAAATTGAAATTGAGGACAACGGACCCGGGATACCGGCAGAATTGAAACCGCATCTTTTCGAACCCTTCGTGACCACCAAAACTTCCGGCAGCGGTCTTGGCCTCGCACTTGTCGCCAAGTTCATCGGGGATCACGGCGGTTCCATTGAATGTGATTCAAAATCGCGCGGCACAATCTTTCGGGTACTGATGCCCATGTATGACGACAACCCTGAAGATAGCCCGTCAGGAGGCCATCGATGACCAAGGGTAATATCCTCATTGCCGACGACGACGCGGCAATCCGAACAGTCCTCAATCAGGCCCTGGCGCGGGCCGGTTACACGCCGCGCACGACCGGGAATGCAGCCACGCTCTGGCAATGGGTATCGCAAGGGCAGGGCGATCTTGTGATCACCGATGTGATTATGCCCGATGAGAATGCCTTCGACCTGATTCCTAAAATCAAGAAGATCAGGCCGGAGCTCCCTATTGTCGTCATGAGCGCGCAGAACACGTTGATGACGGCGATTGCCGCGACCGAATGCGGCGCCTATGAATATTTGCCCAAGCCGTTCGATCTGAATGAACTCGTCTCCATTGTCGCCCGGGCATTGTCGGAACCTCGAGCCGCGCCCCAGCCGAACCTTGAGCCGCGTCAGGACGAATATCCGCTGATTGGGCGCTCCCCCTCCATGCAGGACATTTACCGGGTTCTGGCGCGTCTGACCCAGTCCGACCTTACCGCGATGATTACCGGCGAGTCCGGCACGGGCAAGGAACTCGTTGCGCGGGCCCTTCATGAATATGGAAAGCGCCGCAACGGTCCGTTCGTGGCGATCAATATGGCGGCCATCCCGCGTGAACTCATCGAATCTGAACTGTTCGGTCATGAGAAGGGAGCCTTTACCGGCGCCCATTCCCGCCATCTGGGAAGATTTGAGCAGGCGGAAGGCGGGACGCTGTTTCTGGATGAAATCGGCGATATGCCCATGGAAGCGCAAACAAGACTGCTGCGCGTCCTGCAGGAAGGCGAATATACTACCGTGGGCGGGCGCACGCCGATCAAGACCAATGTCCGCATCGTGGCCGCAACCCACCATGACCTTCAACACCAGATCAATCAGGGCCTTTTCAGAGAGGATTTGTTTTACCGGCTGAATGTGGTGCCGATGAGGATGCCGCCATTGCGCGAGCGCAAGGAAGATCTGGCAGATTTGGCGCGGCATTTCCTGCGTAAGGCTGAAGAGGAGGGTTTACCAGCAAAAACCATCGACTCCGCAGCCATTGAACGGCTGACACAACATCGCTGGCCAGGCAATGTGCGCGAGCTGGAAAATCTCATTCGGCGCCTCGCAGCACTTTACACTCAGGACACCATCACAGCCGAGCTGGTGGAAAATGAATTGGCTGCACAGTCTTCTCCCGGACCCGATGAAAACGATCAGAAGGACCTTGATGTAAGCCAGTCTCTTGAGCGATATCTGGCTAAATATTTTGCCGGATTTGGCAATAATCTGCCACCTCCAGGTCTCTACCAGAGCGTATTGAGGATGGTCGAGCCGCCTTTGATCATGGCCGCTCTAACCGCGACCCGTGGCAATCAAATCAAAGCGGCTGAACTGCTGGGTCTGAACCGCAACACGCTACGCAAAAAGATCAAGGATCATGGTATTGAGGTGGTGCGTACATCCCTCTGAAGCCGGACATCAATTTCCTGTGACCCCCGCGCAAGCGTGTCCAATTTTCGCGACAATTTGTAGCCATTGTGCAACATTGTGGTTATTATGCATCAGGAGCCTGGGATAAATCGATCGCGCATGCGCCTGATTTTGGCGTGGATTAGATGAAATTGCACGCCATTTACCTCTTCAAATAAGCTCCGATGTTCATATATCTAAAGTCTGAACAGCTTTGGCCTTCTGGCCAGGCGAGGGATTAAAAATGGTGTCTGACACAGCCGAGCGTCCCCAAGGACGCAATAAGTGGCTTCAAAACTTGATGGATGCCGGAGGAAAGCCCTTCTTCGTGCTGGGCCTCGTACTTGTTGCTTTGTCCATTTTTGCCGGCCTGGCTACTTATCTGATACTCACCGGCCTGACGCCCATCATCCCTAATCATTCAGTCGTGGTGACAGTGCTGCTCATCAACGCTGTCCTCGTGCTTGGCATGGTTGCGCTCATTGCCTGGCAGGTTTGGGGTCTATGGGTTGCACGCAGACGTCAGGCAGCGGGTGCTCAACTGCATGTTCGCATCGTCGCTCTGTTCAGCATCATCGCCGTGTTGCCGGCAATTCTGCTCGCCATTTTTGCCAGCGTGTCACTTGATCGCGGCCTGGACCACTGGTTCTCGACGCGCACACAATCGATTATCAAGAATTCCATAAATGTCGCCACGGCATATTTAAACGAGCATGGGCAGGTGATCCGCAGCGACGTCATTTCCATGGCGGATGATATTGATGCGGCAGCAGATCTTGTTCAGCAAAGACCAAATGTTTTCGGGCGTTTCTTGATGGGGCAAGCGACCATCCGCTCCATCCCTGTCGCGTATTTAATCGATGGAAAAGCCAAACTTCTGGCGACCGCGGGAGAGCTGATTGACGAGCCTTATATAAAGCCGCCTCTCAAGGCGATTGAACTGGCGACAAAAGGCAAAGCGATAGTCATCGCCCCAGGGAGGTCCGACAAGGTTGCCGCTATTAAGAAGCTGGACAATTTCAACGACACCTATCTGTACATCGTCCGCCCGGTGAACCCGCAGGTGCTGAAACATTTGCGTGAGACACGCGCCAGCGCGAAAGAATACACCGCACTTGCGGAGCGCAGGACGGGGGTGCAGATCGCATTTGCCCTCATGTATGTGGCAATAGCGCTGACATTGCTGCTGGCCGCAATCTGGATCGGTTTGTGGTTTGCCAACCGGCTGGTGTCGCCAATCCGCCGCTTGATTGGCGCAGCTCAGGAGGTCTCTGAAGGCAATTTCAACGTACAGGTGCCCGCTGGCGCGGCGGAAGGAGATCTTCATCAGCTCAGCCGGACATTCAATAATATGACGCAGGAGTTACGGGCCCAGCGTAACGAGCTGGTCGATACCAATGCGATACTGGAAGAGCGCCGCCGGTTTATTGAAACCGTTCTGTCAGGTGTGACCGCCGGTGTCATCGGACTGGACACGAAGGGTTTTATTACGCTCGCAAATCCCTCATCGCGGAAATTGCTTGGGACGGCCAAGAAATCCTTTGTCGGAAAATCCATCAAAAGCGCGGTGCCCGAACTGGCAAAGCTCTTTGAACGTGCGAAAAAACAGGGCGGGAGAACCGTCCACGAGCAAATCCATCTCATTCGAAACGGTCATGAGCGCAACTTCGCGGTGCGCGTAACCAGCGAGCGGTCTGAAGATACCGAATATGGTTTTGTCATCACATTCGATGATGTCACCGAACTGGTTTCGGCCCAGCGCTCCTCCGCCTGGGCGGATGTTGCGCGGCGTATTGCGCACGAAATCAAGAATCCTCTGACACCGATCCAGTTGTCCGCTGAACGGATACGCCGGAAATACGGAGATTCCCTAACTCAGGACAGGGAAGTCTTCGACCGCTGCACGGACACCATTATCCGCCAGGTGGAAGACATCGGGCGGATGGTGGATGAATTCTCTGATTTTGCCCGGATGCCAAAACCCAATATGGAGAAAAACGACCTTTGCGAGATCATCCGTGAAACCGTATTCCTGTTCCAAGTGAGCCATTCGGATATCAAGTTTGAAATTGATGTGCCGGTTAAACCGGTCATCATGAACTGCGACCGGCGTTTGATGTCTCAGATCATTACCAATCTCGTAAAAAATGCGCATGAAGCAATTGACCCCAAGAGCAAGGAGGAGGGGAAAATTATTACCCGTGTCCGCACCCGCGCGGGGCGGATCATCCTGGAAGTCATAGATAATGGTAAAGGCTTACCCAAGCAGAACCGGAGCAGGCTGGTGGAACCATATATGACGACCCGCGAGAAGGGCACGGGTCTGGGACTGGCCATTGTGCAAAAAATTACCGAGCAGCATGGCGGAAATTTGCAGCTCCGGGACGCGCCAAAACGCAAGAGCAGCACAGGCGGGGCATGCATGCGCATTGATTTCCCCCAGATCGGGCCCAGCGAGAGGGAAGACACAAATTCAGCCTCGAAAGGCGCATCGGCGCGCAAAGACCAAGCCAGAACAGTATCGAAAGCGAAGGCTAAATCTGTCCGTAAAAAAACTAAAACACGCATAATCGCGTAGCAGGGAGTCACTCATGGCGTCTGATATACTTATCGTCGATGACGAGACCGATATTCGTGAACTCATATCCGGACTTCTGGAAGATGAGGGCCACGGGACCCGCCTTGCCAAAGACAGCACCGAAGCCCTGAGCGCCGTCGAAGAGCGCCGGCCATCGCTCATAATTCTTGATATCTGGCTGCAGGGCAGCGAGCTCGACGGGCTGGAGTTGCTGGACAGGATCAAGAAATCACATCCTGATCTGGCTATCGTAATTATTTCAGGGCACGGCAATATTGAAACTGCCGTGGCTGCCATCAAGCGCGGCGCATATGACTATATCGAGAAGCCATTCAAAGCGGACCGGCTGGTCCTCGTGACCACCCGGGCGCTTGAAGCCTCTGCACTCAAGCGCGAAAACCGGCAGTTGAGGGAGCGCACCACCCAAAGCTCTGAAATGATCGGTAAATCCAGCTCTATCAATCACTTGCGCCAATCCATTGAGAAAGTTGCGCCAACCAATAGCCGCGTTCTGATCAGCGGCCCTTCAGGCTGCGGCAAGGAACTGGCTGCCCGGGTTCTCCATGACAGCTCCACCCGCAAGGGCGCGCCGTTCGTAGTCCTGAACGCTGCCGCAATGGCCCCCGAGCGCGTTGAGGTGGAACTGTTCGGCATTGAAGAAGGCAGCAGCGGCCAGCGTAAAGTTGGCGCGCTCGAAGAAGCCCATGGCGGAACGCTCTATATCGATGAAGTGGCCGATATGCCGATAGAAACCCAGGGCAAGGTCCTGCGCGTACTCGTCGAACAGAAGTTTCAACGTATTGGTGGCGGACCTCAGGTGCATGTTGAGGTCCGTGTGGTCTCATCCACCAGCCGCGATCTGAAAAAGGAGATCGCAGAAGGAAGATTCCGTGAAGACCTCTTCCACAGGCTAAGCGTGGTTCCCTTACGCGTGCCGTCACTGACCGAGCGGCGTGAAGATATTCAAGCGCTCGTAAAATATTTCGTGCAGCAGCTGGCAGTGTCTTCAGGCTTGCAGCCCCGCCGGATCGGCGATGATGCGATGGCCGTACTTCAGTCTCATGACTGGCCTGGCAACGTGCGTCAGTTGCGTAACAATGTCGAACGCCTGCTCATCCTGAGTGATGGCGACCCTAATACCCCAATCAGAGTCGATATGCTTCCCGACGAAATTGCCAATCCTGTACCATTGTCGCCGGAAAGCGGCTCCACCGAACAGCTCATGTCGCTGCCCTTGCGAGATGCGCGCGAAATCTTTGAGCGCGAATATCTCATGGCGCAAATCAACCGTTTTGGCGGCAACATCTCCCGCACTGCTGAATTTGTCGGCATGGAAAGATCGGCACTTCACCGCAAACTTCGTGGGCTTGGAGTGTCCTCCGGGGATCGCAACGCGTCGACAAGATAGCGTTTTTTCAGGACAATTATTGCATTATTTCAGCAAGATAGAATTTTGTGACTCCCATAGCCGCACTCCTGCGCTATACATTTGCGCCTGCGATGGTAATACGGCTGAAATTCTTTAGAGGCGGGGCACAATGAAGGTCCTCATTTGCGGAGCCGGCCAAGTCGGTTTCGGGATTGCCGAACGGCTGTCGGCGGAAAACAACGATGTTTCCATAATCGATAACTCCGCGAGCATGGTGCAGCGGGTCAGCGACATTCTTGATGTGCGCGGCTTTGTTGGACACGGCTCCCAGCCTGACGTGCTTGATGAAGCAGGTGCACGCGATGCGGATATGATTATCGCCGTGACGCTTCATGATGAAGTCAACATGGTCGCCTGCCAGGTGGCCCACTCGCTTTTCAACATCCCGACCAAGATAGCCCGCATCAGGGCTCAAAGTTATCTGGAGCCCCATTGGCACGATCTTTTCTCCCGCGAGCACATGCCGATTGACGTCATCATTTCACCGGAAGTCGAGGTTGGTGAAATGGTGATTCGGCGCCTCTCTCTGCCGGGCGCGTTCGAAACGGTGAGTTTCGGGGATGGCGCAATCAGCGTTGTGGGTGTTTCGTGCGAGGAAGATTGCCCGGTAGTGGACACACCGCTCACGCAACTTACCGAACTTTTCCCCGATCTCCCGGCAGTGGTCGTTGCCGTCGTCAGGGAAGGTCGATTGTTCGTGCCCCATGGCGCGGATCATCTCGTCGCTGGGGACGACGCCTATTTTGTCGCGCCAAATGATCAGGTTGAGCGCACTCTCAATATTTTTGGCCATGACGAAAAGCAGGCGCGCCGCGTCATTATCGCAGGTGGTGGCAATGTCGGCCTTTACGTCGCCAACCGGCTTGAGGAATTGCAGAGCTCGACCCGGTTGAAACTCATCGAATCAAACCGCGAACGGGCGGTCGAAATCGCCGAGCAGCTGAGCCACACCGTCGTGCTGCATGGCAGCGCACTCGATGAAGAAGTGCTGAAAGAGGCCGATGTCTCCAATGCGGATACAATGATTGCCCTGACAAATGACGACCAGGTGAACATTCTGTCCTGCATCATGAGCGATCGGCTGGGCTGCGATCGTGCTTTGTGCCTGCTGAACAATGCCAGCTATACGGATATGGTCCGTTCACTGGGGATTGAAGCCAGCATCAATCCGCGGGCAATTACTGTGTCCCGCGTCCTGGAGCATGTCAGGCGCGGCCGTATTCGCGCGGTTCATTCCATCCAGAACGGCGCAGGGGAAATCATCGAAGCCGAGGCTCTTGATACATCTACTCTGGTTGGCAGGCCATTGCGCGAAATCGAATTGCCTGACGGATTGCGTGTTGGTGCAATCCTGCGAGACGGTGTAGTCCAGATTCCCGACGGTGAAACCGAGATCAAGGCGCATGACCGGGTGGTCATGTTCGCAATGGCTGAAAATGTACATGAGGTTGAACAAATGTTTCGCGTCAGCCTTGAATTCTTTTAGAAAGCTGCGCCGTAATGCGCCCTGTAGCCGTTCTTTACATACTGGGCTGGGTGCTGGCCGCAGTTTCCGCTGCCATGTTGATCCCCGCCAGTTTTGCCGTCGCACTGGACTCGATTGCACATGTTCAGGCGTTCGTCGTTCCATCCATAGCTGTGGGATTCCTCGCTGGCGGTATGATCATCGCTTTCAAGAGCCTCGACGTTTTTTCAGGCCGCCGTCAAAGCCTTCTTCTTTTGGCCCTCGTATGGCTGGTGGTACCGGTGGCGGGCTCGCTGCCATTCTATCTATCGGGCTTTCCAGACAGCGCGGTCGCAGCCTATTTCGAGGCCACGTCGGGTTTCACAACCACCGGCGCGACGGTGCTCACCGATCTGGGGCAAGTCCCTGCTAGTATTTTAGTCTGGCGCGCACTGCTTCAATGGATTGGCGGGCTCACAACGCTTGTCGCACTCGCCGCCCTGCTCGGACAGCTATCCGGTTCCGTGCTGGTTGATCGTCAATTGCGCCTGATCGGCCATACAATTCATGGAACCGCCCTGCATCTGAGGGAGGCGCTTAGAACCATCACGCCGTTTTATGCGGGATTTACGCTTGCATGTTTCGTTGCTCTCACACTTTCCGGCATACCTGCATTCGATGCATTCTGCATTTCTCTCTCGACGCTCTCAACCGGGGGCTTTATGCCGCGCGATGGCACATTCCTGCTCTACGGGGCGCCCATCGCGGAGTTCCTGCTCAGCTTCTTCATGCTGATCGGCGCGATCAGCATCATCTGGATTCGTGCTGTTTTCCAGATGCGCTGGCCCCTGGTCAGGGAGACACGTGAACCGTTATGGATTTTCTGGTCGACTGGCGCACTTGGCCTGATCCTCGCGATCATACTGGCCATCAAGACCGGAGATCCAAGTATCGGCACACTGTTCCACACCCTTACCCTTGGTTTGGCGACGGCGGCCTCCATCATATCGACAACCGGATTCGCAATCTCGGATCAGACCCTGTCCCTCATTCCATATATGGTGCTGCTTGGTATGTGCATTGTCGGAGGAGGGCGGTTTTCCACCGCAGGAGGTCTCAAGGTCTATCGCATCACCTCCATGCTCAGGCAGCTTGGCCGCGAATTTCGCCTTCTGGTCTATCCCCACGGAGTGAGACCGGCAAGGCATGGCGCCGAAGCGCTCGATCATGAAGTGGTGAAGGAAATCTGGATTACGCTGACAGCGTTCATTCTTGTGATCGGGATCATTGCTCTCATCGTGGCGTGGACTGGAGTTCCCTTCCCCGGGGCGCTCATTGCCAGCGCCGGATCGGTGTCCAATATCGGCCCGGTTTATGAATTTGCGCGGGTTGCAGATTTTCCCAACGCCCCGTCCTACGCGCAAATGACGCCGCTTGCCCAGATCACGCTCTGCATCGGCATGGTCCTCGGCAGGGTGGAAATCCTCGCCCTGCTTTCCATTTTCAACGTGATATTCTGGCGCGACTGAGTTCTGTGTTTATATGTTTTAATTTCGCAAATCGCCCGCCCGCAAACGCGGACCAGCAATAAATACCCATATCCGTTTCGACTCGCATGGCGTATTTGTGTCAAATTTATTATTCAGACAAAAGTAGGGGGTGCGACCCTGGTTATCTGTATTTTACTGCAATTTCAGCATCTTGATGGATGCTTGATTCTTCTGACTTGCAGTTTGCTGTCTGGTTGGCGTCTAATGGGTCAATACTGTTGAAATTGAGCAAAGTGAATACAACAGTTGGGCACACTGTTGAAAAGCGGCAATAATAATTCCCGCATAAAAAAACGGTACTCACATGGCGGCGGAAAGATCGCAAAGTTTGCAAGATATATTTCTAAACCACGTTAGAAAGAACAAGACTCCGCTTACTATCTTCCTGGTAAACGGGGTGAAACTTCAAGGCGTGGTAACTTGGTTCGATAACTTCTGCGTGCTGCTTCGCCGTGATGGGCACTCCCAGCTGGTTTACAAGCACGCCATCTCAACAATTATGCCTGGACAGCCTGTTCAACTGTTTGATGAAGAGGAGCCCGGCGAAGAAGCTCCGGCTTGATCATTGCGTAGCGTAGACCCGAAAAAGCTCAAATCAGGCACCACCGATACCGGACGCAAAGGGCTGGACACCCGCCTTGCGCCAACGCGCGCGCTTGTGCTGTGCCCAATCCTGGCAACAAGAAATACCTCCCCCACTTCTGCGGCGGCCAAAGCGGGCGCACCGGCAAAAACGCTTTCCCGCTCGCCCGAAGCCCAGCTCGAAGAAGCCGTCGGCCTGGCGGGCGCGATTGGATTGGACATACGCAGCAGCGGGGTTGTTCAAATTGCCAAACCACGGCCGGGTACATTGCTTGGGCCGGGAAAGGTCGAGGAACTGCGTGGTCTAATCGCTGCGGAAGATATCGATCTGGTGATCGTTGATCATACATTAACGCCGGTCCAGCAGCGCAATCTTGAAAAAGCATGGCAAGTAAAAGTTCTCGACAGAACAGGATTGATTCTGGAAATTTTCGGTGACCGGGCGCAAACGAGGGAAGGGCGCCTTCAGGTGGAGCTGGCCCATCTCACTTATCAAAAAAGCCGGCTGGTCCGCTCATGGACCCATCTGGAGCGTCAGCGTGGCGGCACCGGTTTTCTTGGCGGTCCGGGCGAAACCCAGATTGAATCCGACCGGAGGGCCCTGCAGGAAAAGATCGTGCGCATCCGACGCTCACTTAGCCAAGTGAAGCGAACCCGTTCTCTCCACCGGGAAAGCCGCAAGAGAGTGCCCTATGCGATCGTCGCGCTTGTAGGCTATACGAACGCCGGAAAATCAACGCTTTTCAATCATGTAACCGGGGCAGACGTTGCCGCGAAAGATCAGCTTTTCGCAACCCTGGACCCCACCATGCGGGAGATTCAACTTCCCCAAGGCACCAAAGCCATCCTGTCGGACACGGTGGGGTTTATCTCCTCTTTG
>CAYOEI010000238.1:0-4368 GCA_964402825.1 uncultured Hyphomicrobiaceae bacterium | reverse complement strand
TCAGCAACGCTGATCAAATCGACGCCGAACATTAGCTGCGCCGCTATCGCTATGGCGGCTAGGACTACGACCCAAATGAATGGAGTAGCTTGCTTGAAAGTCATTCGCGCCTCTCGAGTGCCCCTTGAGCCCTTGAAAATTGAGCTGATTAGTGATTATAGCATATACGCGGGTGTTAATGGCAAAACGCCGATATTTCCCCCTTTACCAATGTCTGCTTTTGGCACAAAGCAGACATTCCAGCCTATGTGGATTTATGTCCGCTTTCGGGGGGTAAAGCGGACATAGTTCATGGCCCCTCAGAATGTCTGCTTATGACCCAAAGCGGACATGTAACCCTTCATTGAAAGTTGTCACCGCTGTGGCTTGAGCTAGACGATTACCATGTCAGACGCCGTTGCTATATGTTGGGACTTGCCAGTCATTTGCCAAGCCCATTGAAGAGGACGCATACTTCGCTAGGTGTAGAGTAGGGGGAATGTTCAAAATGACGCCAGACAAAGCGAGAGAGGCAGATGCGTCCAAAGAGCCGAAAGCCAAAGCTGATCAGGCTGAATTCAGCTTCAGTTCCTTGTTTAAGGCACAGACAGCTAGTTTACCCAAAAAGGTAAGCACAATACCTCATAACCTTATCAGTGAAGACACCACCGTCGAGGGCAACCTTATTTCCAAGGGGGAAATTGAGGTTCTTGGCGAGGTGAATGGCGATATTGAATGCACCTCGGTGACTATCGGTGAATCTGGGAAGCTCAATGGCAAACTGACAGCGAATGATGTGATGATAGATGGGCGGTTGAACGGCTCAATCCACAGCCATAATGTTACGCTCCGGTCAGGTTGCCACGTCGAAGGCGATGTCCATTATGTCTCCTTGATGATCGAGGACGGCGGAACCCTCCAGGGCACCGTTAAGCGCTCAGACAAACCGTCCCTGAGCACGCGTAAGTTAGTTGGCGATGCAACGGATAAATATGCCACCGATGTCAAAAGATATGCGTCCAAGTTCAATCAGGCTGTTGTTGACGGCATAGTGAGCTATCTCGGCAAAGGCGTTCTGGCACAGAGGGACGCATCACTCGTGTCATGTTCCGATCCGGAAGAGTTGAAACGCGTGCGCGAGAATTTTTGCAAGAAGAAGCTCGCTCTGAGCCAGAGCGACGAGGAAATCAACGCCATTCTCAAGGATGTCTGTCAGGCCATGAGTGCTGAGCGAAACAAGTCTCGCGTAACATTCTATTATCTTGTGGCAGAAAAAACCCAAAACTTGACGGCACTCGTTTCTTGAGCACACGCGAATGTCCGCTTATGGCTAAAAGCAGACATTCCAGCCTACCCCGATTTATGTCCGTTTTCGGGGGTAAAGCAGACATTGTGAGGGCCTATTGTCTGTGAAGCTTGGACCAGATGCTCTTGCGTGGCTCATTGCCGATTATGGCATATCACTGTTTGGTAAGGTCTCGATAACGGCGCTGTCGCAGCGTCAGTTGCCCGTGAATGGTGATAACAACGCGACCTTTTTCATTGCGGTCAACGAGCCCCCGCTGTTCCAATTTAACGACACTATTTGTTGGAATTTGCTTTGGGAGAATATTACCGAAATTCAGATTGTTGAGGAGTTGCCAATCACCCCTATCGAGTTCGTCACTCATTACACACGTCCACTCAAATCTTTATCAATGACTACATATAGTTGATATGCTTCCCGATTTGCAAATTGACCATACCGTTACGCTCCGGTCAGGTTGCACGTCAAAGGCGATGTCCATCATGTATTGACCAGCCCCCACTGATTGGTTTACTTCCAATGTCCGCTCTTGGCTAAAAGCAGACATTGAGTTCAGCATAACAACTATTTCTACCTCACTGGTGCGTTGCACATTGGTTCCCTAAACGCTTAAACTAGATAGGTTACGGCAACGGGAAAGGGCGACGTTTCGAGACCTTTTACTTATGGGTGCGTCGCAGTATTTACGATGAAGTCTAGACGATTTACCAGAATTGGGAATTGGACGCGTATCCCGCGGTCTAGGGAGAGGGCGCTGCCATACTATATTCCCGAGGATATCCGCGAAGCCTACCGTCAGGCCTGTTTTCTCACCGAGGTTAGCCCTACTGCGTCGGCCGCTTTCGCGCGCTCCTGTCTGCAGATCATGATACGCGATTTCTGGAGTCTCACCCACCCAAAGCAAGGAACCCTGGCATCTGAGCTTGATCACATATCGCCAAAGCTCGCGCCAGAGACACTGGCGTCGATTAATGCGGTTCGCCAGGCTGGCCGCATCGATGCCCACCTGCAGGAAGATACCAATTATTTGGTCGACGCCGATTCGGGGGAGGCCCGTTTGCTAATTGCACTGACGGAGGTGTTGTTCGTTGATTGGTACACCGAACGCTACGAGAGACAAGACCGTTCTGATGATCTGAAGGCCGTTGTTAAGGAGCTGGTCAGTGATTTGCCGAAGAAGCTGACTAATAAAGTTGTTATCTTGCCAAAGCGCAAGGTCAAGGAAGATGCTCCGGCGAAGCAAGACCCGACCCCAATGCCTGATGACATTGGCCTCTGCCCTGGTTGCTCATGCGAGCTGATAACCAGCAATGTCCGCTTTGGGTCATAAGCGGACATTTTGAGCGGCAAATCTCATGTCCGCTTTACCCCCAATAGCGGACATAAACCCACATATGCTAGAATGTCTGCTTTGTACCAATAGCGGACATTACGAAATAGCAATCATTGATGTGAGTCAAAGCGATAGCGGTTTACCTGCTGCATTATTGAATCTGTTTGGTTGCGACGGAGGTATAGATGTGTGCCCAGATGTTTAGACTATTTTTGGCGGCCCTGATCGCGTGTGTTTTCACTGGTTCAGCACATGCCCTCGAGATTACTATTGGCGGTGTGAAGATCGCCGACGGTGGGCCAAAAGATATCGATCCAGCGCAGGATTCTATAAGATTTGACAGTACTGACCCCAACCCGGTGGTTGGTTTTATACTTCCAAATAGAAGTTCGGTGTCCACAGTCAGTGGTGCCTTGACACTAAAAGGACCTGCGGGAGCCTTTGTTAAGATACTCGGGACCCCAGCAAAAGGTAAGGAACCCGCGACGAAGGATTTTATCCTGAGTCTGACTGAGTTTTACGCCACGGCACAGGTGGGATTCGGAATAAAGCCTTTAAAGATTTCCTTTCAACACGACTTTACAGTGTCGTCACAAACAATCGATGCCGTAGATTCCATTGTAGGAAAGTTTGCGAACGCCCGTCCCGCCGTGGGCGTCTTCGGGGACGAGGTGACATGGCATGGATTCGTCAATTGCGTCGCAATCAAACCGCCAGCATCAGCACAGAAAATAAGCTCACCCGCAGCCCCCCCTGGTGTGGCGGCGAAAGCTATCAATGGAAAGCATGGTCCTGCAACATTCAGCGGAGGACCACCGTGGACGCTCAAGGGAAAGTTAAAAGTTAAACTAGGTGGCATGCTCAATCAGCTGCAACTGCCCTAACCTATA
The DNA here is from genome assembly GCA_964402825.1 of uncultured Hyphomicrobiaceae bacterium. Taxonomy (GTDB): domain Bacteria; phylum Pseudomonadota; class Alphaproteobacteria; order Rhizobiales; family Methyloligellaceae; genus UBA2767. The sequence continues at coordinate 860 of CAYOEI010000238.1, read as the reverse complement.
TTCCAGACAAACTGTGAAATTGAACTCTTCTATTTTGCCGTCAGCGCCCCTTGTCCGCTTTACCCCCGAAAGCAGACATTACCGGAACCTTGGCTCCGCTTCGTCGGGGTTTTCTTTTGCCGATCTCGGTGTTGAGGGTGCCCCGGTTCTATGAATACCGATAACGTGTGCCTGTCCGTGGGCTGCGAATAGGAGCTGCGATGCCGAACCGGACCATGATGATCGACGGGGTTCGGGTTTCCCGCTTTTTCTATGGCACCGCCTGGAAGGAGGACGAGACGGCCCGTTTAACCGCGCTCGCCATTGGACAGGGATTTCGCAGCATCGATACCGCGAATCAGCGCAAACATTATCACGAAGCCGGGGTCGGGCGCGGCATCCTGGAGGCGGTGAAAAGCGGTCTAGTGTCGCGGGACGATCTATTCTTACAGACCAAGTTCACCTTCCGCCGTGGACAGGATCATCGCCTGCCCTATGATTTCAAGGCCCCCATACCAGATCAGGTGGCGCAATCGTTCGCGCACTCACTCGAGCATTTAGGAACCGACGTCATCGACTCCTATATGCTTCACGGCCCCACGAGCCAAGCGGGCCTGGGTCCTGACGACTGGGCGGCCTGGCGCGCCATGGAAGCGATTCACTCAAGCGGCCGGGCGCGCCTGCTCGGGATCAGCAACGTCACCCTCAAACAACTCCAGAGTCTTTGTAAGGAGGCGCGGGTTCGGCCCCGCTTCGTTCAGAACCGATGTTACGCCGCCCAGGGTTGGGACCGCCGTATCCGCCAGTTCTGTGCCGCCAACGGAGTGGTCTATCAGGGTTTCTCGCTGCTCACGGCCAATCGCAAGGTGACGGCCCACCGC
>CAYOEI010000237.1:0-2724 GCA_964402825.1 uncultured Hyphomicrobiaceae bacterium | reverse complement strand
GTTAGGTTCCACCAGGTAGGATTGAATAATCCCCGGAACGATTACGAGAAACAGAAGGAGCGAGATCATATAGCTCCCAAAACTCACCAGTAGTAATTTATCCTTTCTGCGAAATAGCATAATCAGCAGGACCGGCACCATAACGAGCGTGATACCGATCACGATCCAAATGGCCGGCAGCACCACTTGGAGGTCCGTGTAACCGGCACCGTAAACCACGCCGCGAGTCGACTGCAGCAAATCAAATCTTTCAAGATAAAAGCCCCAAGCCAGCGCTACGAAATAGAGGGCAATGTTTCCCGCCAAGTGCCATAAGACGTCGGCAGGCGCCTCCGGCACCTTTCTCCAGTCGGCAGGCAGCATCCCTGCATAGCGATAACCAAGCAGCAACAAAAACGTGGCAACGAAGCTCGCGGCCAACAGGCTGTTCTGCAGCAGCTCAAGAAACGGTAGCTCGAACAGATAGAAGCCGATGTCACGGCCGAAGATCGGGTCGAACTCTCCGTAGGGCTGGGACCACCAGAAGCGTAGCAGCGTGTCCCACCGGTTGTAGAAAACGAGACCGAAGACAAGTGAAAGCACGATGGCGGCGACCATTAACAGGCTCTTTGCCCAGGCCCGCAAATTTCCGCCCGTAGAGTGTTGAAGGCTCCGCGAATCTATCGGGGTACCGGGCCGCGCTGGTCGTCCGGTCAACTGCATCGCCAGGGCGGTGATGGCGGCGTCCAAATCCGAACGCGAGGCGAAGATACGGAAATTAATCCAGAAATAGGCGAAGGCCACTACGAAGATCACGAGAAAGAAGAGGACTTTCAGCACCCGGATCGTCAAGAAGACACTCTCATACCCTAAGGCGTCAAACCAGAGGTATTCGGCCGACCACTGGGCAAGTAGTAACAAGCCGATGCCGAAAACGGTGGCGACCAGAAGGAACTTCGTCTGACGCAAAAGACCGAACATGCTGTCTGTATCCATTTTTTCAGACTAGGTATGAAATAATGCAACCGCGGTCATTTGAAGCAATATACTCGCGCCAAGCTATCCCTAAACGCAAGGCAACTCTCAGCTGATCTAGGGCAGACATCAAAGACGGGTGCTTCGGCCACATTCCCGCTTTGGGGTACGACTCGCTGGCCCCGGCATAGATCCGAGGTAACTATCGCGACACGCTCACAACGGCGCTTGGACGTAAACCGTAATGCGCAACAGCTCGCAGCACTCCGGCATGAGCCAAGCCGCGAACGCCTCCGCCAGCCAGGACCAGGGCAAAGGGAACATGCGCTTCGGGAATGAAAGCGCCATCACCATGTGTTGTTTATGCGGTCTATGCCGCCAAGGTTACTTTGGAGGCTAACCGGTGATGTAAAACTCGAGCTGTTCAATGATGAATTTCTGATCACTGATGATGTTCTTGACCAGGTCGCCTATTGAAATGATCCCAATCAATTGTTTTTTTTCGAGCACAGGGAGATGCCGTACGGCTTTATCGGTCATGACAGCCATACATTCTTCGACCGAGCTATGTGCCGATATTGTTGATTTAGTCGAAATTCTAGAGGGCCGATTTTTCTGGCAGAATTCGATTATGACCAGGAATGCATCGAGATTCCTTGTGAGCGTTTTTCAGCGCGTCTTACAGAGGGATGCTCAGATTTTGACTGCCCCCCCCAGCCAAAATTTTGTAAAGCTCGCCTATGAAGCTGAAATTTTTCGATCAACCTGCAAAACAGACTTTATCAACACAATCTGCCATCAGCGGACATCATACGAAATCGTCATCTATCTTGTAGATTGGGCTCTGTTCAGGCGGCCCCCTCCATCACATACCGCACAGAAAAATCCCACATCGCATCGCGACCAATCTAGGATAGCAAGAAATATAGGCTCAGGGAGCGGTGACCATGTTCAATATGGCTGGATACGCCGAAGTCAAGCGCTTGCTCGCGGAGCTTGAGGCAATCGAAGAGCGGCTGATGCCCAACGAACTGGAAATGCTGCGAAGCCTCAAGGCGAAATACACCGAGCCGCTGACGCCAGATCCTTTTGACCAAACCTCTCTCAATGTCATGTTGCGCAATGTAGAAATTCGGAAAGGATTCCGTTTCGATCCCAGGAAGGATGGGGGCCGTATTATCGACCTCCCTCGTATTGGAGCCTCGGAAAAGGATTAGCCGCCGACCACGATCGGTACATCGTGCATCGGCTTAGTGCTCTATAGCTGCCGCAAGTGGTCTGGAAAAACGTTGACGGCTCGTAAGCCGTTGTCGCGATGCGAAGCCAAACACCCGGTCATGGTCAAAAGCCGACGTTCACCCCCTGAGCGCCGCAGTGGAGGCGCCTAACAGCAGAGACGGCTCAAGCGTTGTCTACATGACATCGCACCACTTTCTATTTCGTTGTTATAGCCCATAAATAACAATAGCTTATCAGATATATGCTTTTCTAGAATTCGAATTATGTAACATTTATGTAACAATTTCATCCACTTTCTAGATGAATCTCACTTCATTTTTTCACCATGGACCGGATGCTTGCACAGCAAAACAGGCCAGCAAAGTGGGCTCGCTGGTTGCTCGGGCAGGCATTGGCAAAGGTTGAGAGATCAAGCGGTGGCCGTCCATCTGAAAACTCGTCTCAGCCCGAGACAGGTTTCCGAGATTATCTCAAAACCCTCAACCTCCACAGAAACAGGGCAACCACAATTTCAGGGTGTTCAGGGTGACG
>CAYOEI010000236.1:0-8359 GCA_964402825.1 uncultured Hyphomicrobiaceae bacterium | reverse complement strand
AAGCTGAGCGAAGAAGTTACCGCGGCCGAGAACGCCGACAGTGAAGCGAATAGCGCGTGGCGCAAGGCCCAGAGTGTTCTGGGGCAAGCCCGCGATGCGCTCGCCGCGAGCGAGCACACAGCGCAAGCATCGAGCAAGGAGCTCGGCGCGCAGGTTGAGGCCAAATCGCGCACCCAAGAAGCGCTTACCGAAGCCCGCGAGACTTTGGCCGCCTCTGGTCTCGCGCTTGATAAACTCGAGAGCGAAACAACTCTTAACGGCGCACTGGAGGCACAGCAATCGGCAGTCGAGACCGCGCGCGCGGCTTATGCGGATGCACGGGCGAAACATGACACCCTGGAGCGCGAACAGCAGATCCTCCAGAATCGCATCGGCACGGTTACCAATGAGATCGGGCAATGGGCCGAGCGCTGCAAAAGCGCCGAGAAGCAGATTGAGACCTTGAAGGCAAGACTTGAAGAAACCCGCAACGAGACGCAGGAGTTTGCCGATTTGCCGGTGCAGGTGGAAGAGCGGCGAAACCGTCTGCTGAATGCAATATCCAAAGCGGAGAGCGAACGCCGCGATGCCGCAGACGCCCTCGCCGACGCGGATACAACCTTGCGGACACGCGAAAAAGATATGCGCGAGGCTCAAGGTTCTCTCGCGGAAGCCCGCGAGGGCCGCGCCCGCACTGAAGCGCAGCTTGAAGCGGCCCGCGAGCGCCGGACCGAACAGGTGCGTATGATAACCGAACAACTCGAATGCGCACCCGAAGAGTGTCTGTCCATTGCCGAGCTTCAACCCGATGATACCATTCCGGAGCTGCCTGAAATCGACGCCAGGATTGCCGCATTGAAAGCGGATCGTGAACGCCTTGGCGGCGTTAATCTTGGGGCTGAGGAAATGCTCGATGAAATATCAAGTGAAATTGAGGGCATGGCCACCGAACAGCTGGACCTTGAAGAAGCCATCGCCCGGCTGCGGCAAGGCATCTCCAAACTGAACCGTGATGGCCGCAAGCGCCTGCTCGAAGCCTTTGATGAGGTGAACCAGCATTTCCAGAACCTCTTCAAGACATTATTCGGTGGCGGTGAAGCTGAATTACAACTTATTGATGGCGACGATCCGCTCGAAGCCGGCCTGGAAATCCTGGCCCGTCCGCCCGGTAAAAAACCTCAGGTGCTGACATTGCTCTCGGGCGGCGAGAAGGCCCTGACGGCCATGGCTCTGATCTTCGCCGTGTTCCGCACCAACCCTTCGCCCATCTGTGTGCTGGACGAAGTGGATGCGCCTCTCGACGACACCAATGTGGAGCGTTTCTGCAAGATGATGGAAGAGATGAGCAACTCGACGGATACGCGGTTCCTGATCATCACGCACCATCCGATGACCATGGCGCGCATGGACCGCCTGTTCGGCATCACCATGGCTGAACGCGGCGTCAGCCAGCTGGTATCGGTGGACCTGGTGGCGGCAGAGCAATTCCGTGATACCGGCTGATGAACCAAAGCGCATGCAAAGCCGCCCCGTGACCGATTGCATCACATATTTTTTATAATAATATCATATAGTTATATAGTGTTCACGGGTTCTTGACACGCCCAGAACGCCCTTCTATGGTGCGCCCGGCTATGGCCCTTATGATGGGTCGGGGATGCCGCCTCATTGGGCACGTATAACCCATGGCAAAATCCGCCAAACCCATGCGGCGCAAACCGCACGTGAAGAGGTCCAGATGGTCCCGCCACGCAAAGACAGGTTTGGGGATTTCACGGAACGTTTGGACCGTGCCAAGGGACGCCGTGATGATGCACCCGATGCGCACGCCAGGGGCAGCGCGATGGGGTCGGCATTTAGAATAACGAGTGAGCTCGTGGTCGGATTGTTTTTCGGCGGGCTGCTCGGTTGGCAGTTGGACAAATGGCTTGATACGTCACCTGTTCTGCTGATCGTGTTTTTCCTGCTTGGCGCAGCCGCCGGGATATGGAATGTGATACGGGTTGCGTTACAGATGCAGTCGAGTGCGATGGATGCACAATCGGCTCAAGAGACGGCGCAAAAAGATAATTCCGGGTCCGATCCGGACGGCAAATAACTGGGGCGATCAGTGGCTAAAAACGTAAGCGAAAGTGCAGCGGAGGGCGGCAGTTCAATGCCGAACCCGATGCATCAATTCGAAATCAAGCGCTTCATCGATTTGGAATTTCTTGGCGTCGACGCGTCCTTCACCAACGCGTCCCTGTTCATGGTTATCGCCATCGCAAGTATTAGCTTTGTGACCATATGGGGCATGCGCGGCCGCGCGCTGGTGCCCACCCGGATGCAATCATTGGCAGAGCTATCCTATGAGTTCGTGGCCAACATGGTGCGCGACAATGTGGGCACCGACGGGCAGAAATATTTCCCGCTCGTTTTCTCGCTCTTCATGTTCGTGCTGTTCTGCAACATGCTGGGCATGATGCCTTACTCATTCACGGTGACGAGCCATATCATCGTGACCTTTGCTCTCGCCGCGCTTGTGTTCATTGGCGTTACCATCATCGGCTTTGCGACGCATGGTTTTGGCTACTTCAAATTCTTTGTGCCCTCTGGCGTCCCGGTGGCTTTGCTGCCGCTTCTGGTGGTGATCGAGGTGATATCCTATCTCACCCGTCCGATCAGCCTCTCAGTGCGGCTGTTTGCGAATATGATGGCCGGGCACACCATGCTGAAAGTCTTTGGCGCATTCGTTGTTGGTCTTGGAGTGATCGGCGGCTGGGCGCCGCTTGCCTTCATGGTGGCCTTTACTGGCCTGGAAATTCTGGTGGCGTTTCTACAGGCATATGTGTTCGCCATCCTTACCTGCATTTATCTGAACGATGCATTGCACATGCATCACTAAACCTGAACGTTGAGAACAAATTCTAGATCCCTTCAAGGAGAAACAATTATGGATCCAGCAGCAGCAAAACTCATCGGCGCCGGCCTTGCCTCTATCGCTCTAGTGGGCGCGGGCATCGGCATCGGCACGATTTTCGGCAACTATCTTCAGGGCGCTCTGCGTAACCCGTCAGCGGCGCCAGGCCAGTTCGCCAACCTGCTTCTCGGCTTTGCGTTGGCCGAAGCAACCGGACTGTTCGGCCTCGTTATTGCGCTGATCATCCTGTTCGTATTTTAAGGCTGGCTTAAGTTAAGCCAGTACGGCTTGTGGCGCGCATCTCTTTTAATGCGCGCCAGTGGTCCGCTTAATCCCGGAGCGTCGCAATGCCCCAATTGGAACTGAATGACTTTGCGCCCCAGCTTATCTGGCTGGTGATATCGTTCGTCACGCTTTATCTCATCATGGCGCGCGTGGCCCTGCCCCGCATCGCCAACGTGCTGGAAGAGCGGCGCGACCGGATTGCGTCTGATCTGGATAAGGCGGAACAGCTCAAGCGAAAAACTGACGAGGCGATCGCCGCTTATGAGGAATCCCTCGCCGAGGCGCGCAATAGCGCACATGCCATAGCGCAGGAAACCCGCGACAAGCTCAGCGCCGAAGTGGACGCCGAAAAAGCGCAGGTTGAAAAACAGATTGCTGAAAAGACATCCAAGGCCGAAGCCCGTATCACGAAGGCCAAAGCAAGCGCGTTGACCAAAATCAACGTGGTCGCCGAAGACGTTACCGGGGCTATTATCAAGCAACTGATCGGGGCCAAGCTGACCAAGAAAGAAGTCTCCCAGGCCGTTTCCAAGGCGCTTGTGAGCTAGAGGCGAGCTAGAGGTAAGCACATGGATTTTCTATCCACACCGGAATTCTGGGTTGCCGTGTCGTTCGTCGGCTTCGTGCTGCTGATTATGTATTTCAAGGTTCCAGCCCAGATAGGCGCATTGCTTGACGATCGCGCCGACAAGATTCGCAATGAACTTGATGAAGCGCGCCGCCTGCGCGAAGAAGCCCAGGCTATGCTGGCTGAATTCGAGCGCAAGCAGCGCGATGCCCAAAAGGAAGCGGAATCGATCATCACCCTGGCCAAGCAGGAAGCCGAAGCGCTGGCAAAAGAAACCCGCGAGAAGCTCAAGGATTCGCTTGAGAGACGCGGCAAAATCGCCGAAGAAAAGATTCCCCGCGCGGAAGAGCAGGCAGTGAGTGAGGTTCGAAGCGTCGCGGTGAATGTCGCTATTGCGGCGGCGGAACAAATCATCGAAAGCAAGATGACCCCGGCCGCTTCCAAAAAGCTTGTTGATCAGTCTATCAAAGACCTCAAAACCAAACTGAATTAAGGGCGGCGGGTGTTGTCCCGGAGCTTGCCGCACTTGCGCATTGTCTTGGCTGCACAACTCACTCTCCTGATAGCCGAAAACACCAGTTGGGACGCGTATCATTCCTTTGATTCGCCGAGCTCACGGCTCCGCGTAATGACCGGGCGCGCCTATTCGGCGAATGGCGACGGCGTTGTGCATATCGGGACGGCTACTCAGCGGCCTCTGCGGGCCTCTCGGGGCTCCAGCGCAATATCGGCTCGCGCGCGGCGCGGGTTTCATCGAGCCTTGCCATCGGCGCATGATGCGGCGCGCCGGTGAAGCGCTCCAGATCTCCCTCCCTGGCCCCTTTCACCAAATCCCTTAAGGTCGCGATGAACTGATCAAGCGATGCTTTGGATTCCGACTCCGTCGGCTCTATCAGCATCGCGCCATGCACAACCAGCGGAAAATACATGGTCATGGGATGAAAACCCTCATCGATCATCGCCTTGGCGAAATCGAGGGTGGTGACGCCGGTGTCTTTCAGGAAGCTGTCATCGAACAGGATTTCATGCATACACACCTGATCGCCAAAGGGCTGAGTCATCACATCGCGCAACTTGGCGCGAAGATAGTTGGCGTTGAGTACGGCGTCCTCAGAGGCTTGGCGCATGCCGTCGCTGCCATGGCTCATCATGTAACTCAAGGCCCGCGAGAACATGCCCATCTGCCCATGGAAAGCCGTTTGGCGGCCAAAGGGGCTGGCCCCTTTTTCTTTTGCCGCTCCCACCGTCTCCACCAGGGAATATGTATCACCCTCACGAACCACGTACGGCACGGGCGCGTACGCGGCGAGCGCTTTTGACAACACCACGGGTCCCGCCCCCGGCCCGCCGCCGCCATGGGGCGTTGAGAAGGTTTTGTGCAGATTGATATGCATGCAGTCCACGCCCAGATCACCGGGGCGCGTTTTGCCAACTATGGCCGTGAAATTGGCGCCATCATTGTAAAAGTAAGCCCCTGCTTCATGAATCGCATCCGCAATGGCGATAATATCGCGCTCGAACAGCCCGCAGGTGTTGGGGTTGGTGAGCATGATGGCGGCGACATCTGAATCCAGCGCCTCTTTTACCGCCTCGACGCTAACCGTTCCGTCATCACGCGCGGCAATGGAGCGCACTTTGTAACCAAGCTGCGCCGCCGTCGCCGGGTTGGTCCCATGCGCCGATTCCGGCACCAGCACAATTGAGCGTGTGTCACCTTTTGCGAGATGCGCCGACTTGATGGCCGCCATACCGCAAAATTCGCCATGTGCGCCGGCCTTTGGCGACATGGCGACAGCAGTCATGCCGGTCATCTCAATCAGCCACGCGGCCAATGTATCTATAAGCTCCAACGCTCCTTGAACGGTGCTTTGCGGCTGGAGGGGGTGGACATCGCCAAAGCCGGGAAGCCGGGCCATTTTTTCATTGAGCCGAGGATTGTGCTTCATGGTGCACGAGCCGAGCGGATAGACCCCGGCGTCAATGGCGAAGTTTTTCTAAGAGATGCGGACATAGTGGCGCATCACTTCAGGCTCTGTCAGTCCGGGCAGGCCAATCTCTTTCCGCTCCAGGCCTCCAAGGCGCGATTGATGGGGTTCAGGATCAGGCAAATCGACACCTGATTTGCCTACAGTGCCCACTTCGAAGATCAGCGGCTCTTCGATTTGCAGCGCTTTGTTTCCGGTAAAAGTCTGATGATCAGACTTCTGCCCGCCTTGCACGGATGTGGGACGGCCTGCTTTGTTCATGCTCATGACAGCACCTCCTTGAGCGCTGTTACATAAGCGTCCCGGTCATCGGGGGTATTTACCTCGGTCGCGGCCACAATGATGAGATCATTGACGGCCTCTTGATTTGGCGTCAGCCGCGATGCTGGCACTCCGCCCAAAACGCCTTTTCCAACGAGCGCATCAATGACGTCCACGCCCTTGCCCGGCACACGGATTGTGAATTCGTTGAAGAAAGAAGATGTGAGCACCTCCACGCCATCAATGCCGCCAAGCGCATCGGCCAGCAGAACGGCGTTGGCATGGTTGATGCTGGCGAGTTTCATCAATCCCGCCTCACCCAGCAATGAGAGATGAATTGTGAAGGCGAGTGTGCACAGCCCGGAATTGGTGCAGATGTTGCTGGTCGCTTTTTCGCGGCGGATATGCTGTTCGCGGGTCGACAAAGTGAGGACGTAGCCGCGTTTGCCATTTGCGTCGACGGTTTCCCCGCATATGCGCCCTGGCATCTGGCGAAGAAATTTCTGCCGGGTCGCCAGCAGCCCCACATAAGGTCCGCCGAAATTCAACCCGATACCGATGGACTGCCCTTCGGCAGCAACGATGTCGGCTCCCATTTCCCCTGGCGGCTTGAGCGCGCCAAGCGAAACGATTTCCGTCACGACAGCGATGAGCAGCGCGCCCTTTTCGTGCGCCGCGGCGGCGATATCAGTCAGATCGCGCACCCGGCCGAACACATCTGGTGACTGGACGACAACGCATGACGTTTCTTCGTCAATCGCCGCGATGATGTCTTCGTCACCTTGCGGATCAGCAGCAAGTACATGCAAAGAATTCTGGGACAATTCAGTCAGGGTCTCGACGACGTTGCGATACTGCGGATGCAGCCCGCCGGACAATACGGCCTTTGAACGGCGCGTGAGCCGATGCGCCATCAATACGGCTTCGCCGCAACTGGTGGAGCCGTCATACATCGATGCGTTGGCCACTTCCATGCCTGTAAGCATCGCAACCTGGGTCTGGAATTCAAAAAGATATTGCAGTGTCCCTTGCGAGATTTCCGGCTGGTAAGGCGTATAGGCAGTCAGGAATTCAGAGCGCTGGATAAGATGATCTACGCTTGCCGGCACATGATGCTTGTAAGCCCCGCAACCAACGAAAAACGGCGCTGAAGACGCAGCGATATTTCGTCCCGACATAGCCCCAAGCTGACGTTCCACCTCCATCTCACTCGCATGGCGCGGCAGGTCGATCAGCTCTTTCAGACGCACACCTTCGGGGATAGTGGCGAACAAATCATCAATGTTAGCCACGCCAATATCGGCGAGCATCGCGCGCCTGTCATCCTCTGTAAGCGGCAGATAACGCATCAGCCCTGCTCCGCCACGAACTTGGCATAGCCATCGGCGTCCATCATTTCTTCCAGCTCGCTCACATCGGACAGCTTGATCTTCATGAACCAGGCGTCGCCTTCTGCGTCTTCGTTGACGAGGCCAGGATTGCCTTCAAGATCACCATTTGCCTCAACCACTTCGCCCGATACGGGGGCATAAACCTCGGCCGCCGCCTTGACTGATTCAACCACAGCGGCCTCGTCACCCTTGGCGAAGACCTTGCCTGCCTCCGGCAACTCGACAAACACCACATCACCAAGTTGTTCCTGGGCATGCTTGGTGATTCCTATGGTTGCGACATCACCTTCAATCAGCAGATATTCATGATCGTCTGTGTATTTCATATCAGCCATAAGTCGTCTCTCCTTCAGGTCACTTTTGTTTTCCGGTAATATCGATGCGGTACGATCGGCATCGCGACCACATTTCCCGGACGCGCTTCACCTCGCACCATCAATCCAATCTCGCTGCCCGGCGCCGCATGCGCGCTTTGCACATAGCCCATCGCCACAGGCCCTTCCGCGCTCGGCCCAAAGCCGCCGCTGGTCACGACGCCAATCTCATTCCCGCCTGCATCGACAATCTGCGTGCCAGCACGCGCAGGCGCTCTGCCTTCTGGCTTGATGCCAGCGAGCAGCCTGCCTGGGCCATCACGCAATTCGCGTTGAATGCGCTCCGACCCCGGAAAACCACCCCCCTCGCGGCGGCGTTTGCTCATGGACCAGACAAGGCCGGCTTCCACCGGAGACGTGGTCTCATCAATGTCATTGCCATAGAGGCACAGGCCCGCTTCAAGGCGCAGGGAATCGCGTGCGCCAAGCCCGATCATCTCCACATCGTCATGTGAAAGAAGCGTACGGGCGAGTTGGACGGCCTTGTCGTTGGCTATGGAAATTTCATAGCCGTCTTCACCCGTATAGCCACACCGGCTGATATGGCAGTCGACCCCGTCGAACTGAGCACTGGTCGCAGTCATGAACCCCATATCGGCCGCCTGCGGGCACCATTT
>CAYOEI010000235.1:0-2871 GCA_964402825.1 uncultured Hyphomicrobiaceae bacterium | reverse complement strand
GGAGCATTGCCGGACGCCGATCGCCAGTCAAAGCTTGGAAGGTGTCGTTCGAGGCAGAGGCAATCTTATCTCTTGGACGGGTATTACGAGCGACGGAATGAGACACCGTTCCCCTTTTGGGAGCAGATATGGCACGTTTGTTTAAAATAAAAAGCTCCAAAAATTAATAAAAATTCAGAAATTAGCTCGTTACGTGTATAAATATACGATCAATCTAAGTAAATATATCAAATATATTTGATAAACAGAAACAGAGAAAAATATGACTATTACAAAACAAGAGAAAGCGAACTGCAGAAATGCCCAAAAAAGCACAGGACCCAGGACAGACGATGGCAAAAAAGCATCGCGCATGAACGCACTGAAGCATGGGCTCAGTGCAAAGCAAATCGTCATTCCTGGTGAAAACCCTGAGGAATTCGAGATTCTACGTCAGTGTTTGATGGATGAAAATGCCCCACAGACGACGCTTGAGGAGCAGCTGGTTGCTCTGATCGCAGGCGCTATCTGGCGCCTGAAGCGTATTGCCATATTTGAGCCGACGATCCTGGCCGCCTACCTCTCATTCATTGATCAACTTGATGCCGAGATACGTTGCAAGCTGGCACGGGGACTAGCGGAGGAAAGAGTGGCAAATGTCATCCAGCTTTATAAGGATGAAGGGGCGGCGGGCGCGTTTACGGAAGGCGAACGCAATTTTCTAGACGCCAGCATAGCTCAGATGGATGTAGCTGAGGCGTGTTCCTCGCCTATGACGAAGCTCGGGCGTGCTCTCGTGCGGCAAGGAAAGGGGCTGGATGCGTTGGGAAGGCTGTCACGTTATGAGTGCGCTCTCTCGCGAAACTTGGAACGTCATATGGATATGCTTGAGAAGGAGCAGGCCAAGAGAATTTCGCGTATTGAGGTCGCGTATCAAGAGCTAGAAAGTTAGCCTTGATCCCAACTCACATCAGGTCTTCACCGCTGGCTCCACGAATTGCATTTAGGTACCAAGGGATCACTTGGAGATTTTCGGGCGCTGCGGCGGCAGGGACTGTAACGCTGCACTTAAAGCAGAGGCTGACTGGCACGATATGGTCTACTTGGTAGCCGCCCTCTTTTCCGCTTGCAGTGATCGGTAAATTATTTGGATTTAATTGGTTTTTAAACCGGTGATAATTGCGTTTTGTAAGGTTCCGCACGGCGGGCCCATATGCGGCCTCTTCTTTGCGGAACTCGAGGTAATGCGGGTAGCGTCGCGGTTCCTTGCGAAACTGCTTATTTTTGATGACCTCGATCGCAATCATCATAGCTTTGTTGTTTTCATCATAGACACCGTAATACCCTTCCATACAGGATCGGCACATCGCCAGAGTATGTACGTTAAGGCAATCAACGAGTTGATCCAGGTTTCCTCGCATGTATCTGTTGCAGACGGCACATTGGTATTCGAAATACCTAACAACCTGCGCAAATCTGCAAATTCGACAGAGATCTTTCCTGAATCTTCTCCTGTGCGCATAGAACGACCGTACTGCCGCTGCATCGCAGGCAGAAAATGCCCGGGCGCATAGCGCACATTTTGCGTGAATAAAGCTATTGCACTTGGACAGAATCGGCATAGCAAAAATCATTATTATGATATATATAAAATCATAAATGATTTATAATCATACCGTTAAGTCAAGTGTCTGTAAAGGCCTGTTTTGCGTGCTGTAAAGCAAAATAAATCCTGTCTGTCGATAAATCGGCCAGGGTCTCGCTTCACTCTTCATGCGCTGGAGACGCCAGCAATCGTCCCTGTGGGCCTCTGAGGGCCCTGGAAATGATTTTGCATTTTCACTCGGCCGAATCTGGGAGGGGCAGGTGGGTAAATCTGTCTTCTGGCAATGCAAAGCAAGAGAACAGGGTCTAAACCTCAGATTTCAATTTTTGCCTGTTATATGGCCGGTTTAACCGGACGCCGGGACCATTGGCGTTGGTCCCCTCAAGGAATCTCACGCCCGCATCTTCTAGCGCGAATTGGATTTTCCAGAGCGTTCGAGCATTGCCCAAGGCTTTGCCGCGGCCGGCTTCCAGGCGGCGTATTGTTGCCACTCCCACGCTAGCGCGTTCTGCAAGCTCATACTGGCTTATCCCGAGCAAAGCTCGCGCAGCACGGATTTGCTCAGATACAATCATAAGATGACCTCATAACAATCATTATTGATATTATATATTGACTGTTTCTGCGAAAATTGATATGAATCTTATCATATAGTGAAGTTTGTAGCGCGAGAGTGAGTCATGCCTTCCAACTTAATAATCAAACATGAGGTCAAGGGGTACCGCCTGTGCAGAGATTTGATTCTTGAACAATGGCCCAATCTCGACGATGAGACTCTGCGAGACACGCTTGAAGGAATCACCGACCTTCACGAGATGATAGCCGAAGTGGTCCGCTCTGCGCTAGCCGATCAGGCTATGGCTGCCGGGCTTAAACTCAGACTTGATGATATGAAGTCCCGACTTGCCAGACTCGAGGAGCGAGGTCGAAAAAAGCGCCAATTGGCATTAGATGCCCTGGTCGAGGCGGATATCAAGAAACTCACGCAGCCGGATCTTACCGTTTCGGTGCGCGCAGGAGCCCCGGCCTTGACGGTGATCTGTGAAGACGAGATCCCGGAAGATTTCTGGACGCCCCAGCCGCCGAAGCTTGATCGTAATGGCGTATTGGCGGCACCCAAATCGGGGAAAATGATTGACGGTGCGGCCCTCAATAATCCTGCACCGACGATTTCAGTAAGGACCAAGTGATGACGTTTTCAGATGAGCAATCAAGAAAACTCAGCTCCAAGCTCAGCCCCAAACATATCAAAACCCGTGAGTCTAATGGGACCGCGCTTGCCTATA
>CAYOEI010000234.1:0-3191 GCA_964402825.1 uncultured Hyphomicrobiaceae bacterium | reverse complement strand
AATGCAGTGCCCGCCCACCAGACCCGGCCTGTAGGGGTGGAAATTCCATTTCGTACCGGCGGCCGCCAGCACTTCAGGAACAAGGGCGATTTCAAGGTTCAGGTTGAAGGCGATGCCGGGCTGTTCAACCAGTATGGCGTCATTCTGGTGAACCCGGAGAAATGCCCCAGCGTGAAAAGCGAAGCCGGACAGAAATTTATCGATTGGCTGGTGAGCGCCGAAGGACAGAAGCTAATCGGCAGCTACACGCTTGGCGGCAAGCAGCTGTTCTTCCCCAATGCGATGAAGGGACAGGGTTAAGTCCTACTTGCCGTTGAAATGAGCCCGTCCCAGATTTGACGCGTCATAGCCGTCCATGCCGCCGGCCTTCACCGCGAAAGCATCGTTTCGGCAAAACGCCATGAATTTCTGAAACGGCTCTTCAAACCATTGGCTGCGCAAGACCAGAAGATCGAAGCGCTCTACGATAACGGGAATGAAATCAAGCCGGTATTGGTTTGCGACCGACAGCAGGCCGAAGGCCGCATCAGCCTGTCCCTCCAGCACCGCGAGGGCGGCGTCGGTTTCGGTGCGCGCCGCATGGGTGAGTGTAACTGAACGCTCATCAAGCCCTGCATCCTCCATCAGGTGGTTGAGCAGCAGCTGAGAGCCGGCCTGGGCCTGGCGGGGGGCAACATTCTTGCCCTTCAGATCGCCAACGGCGCTGATCTTCTTCGGATTGCCCGGTGAGACAATCAACCCGCGTTCGCGCGCCGCCCACTCAATCAGCACCACCGGCTTGCCGGCATGGTGCTCCTTCACATATGGCACATTCCACTCGCCGGTCTCACCGTCATGGATATGCAGGCCGGTTGCGATTCCCTCGGCGCGGGCAAGGCGCTCCAGCCCATCGAGGCTGCCATCGAAAAAGGTCGCCAGTCCAGAGCCGGATTCCCGCAAGGCCCATTCCAGCAGCGGGTCGTGGCTGCCAAGAAAAACAGCCGGAAAAATGGCAGGCATTCCGGCAACGCCCGAGCCGTGGTGCGCCAGCCAGGCGTTGATGGTGCTGCGCTGAAACAGCAGCTTTCCAAGTTCGCGGGTGCAGGGGATATCGCCCGAAGCGGCCAGATCATAGACCTTGCGCTCCTTGATGCGCAGCAGGTCCGCCATCTCCTTCGTTGTCAGATATTCTCCTGCCAGATCAGCCATGAAGCGCTCCTCTCGAGCCCGCCGACTCCAGAAGGACTGGTATAAGGGCGGCCATCGCGCACCACAAGGTAATCGGATGCTATCTAAACCATTACCCGCTATTCTGTTTGGTCAGGAGAGTTTGAATACGGGCATTGGAGCACAAGTTTAAGCTATCTGCCTTTCAACTGTGGCATGGGATGGCGGGACATGATAAGAGCATCGCCCCAGTTGATAATTGGCGTTTTTCAGGCACAAATATGTCACTTTCATCATTAGAACAGATACGCATCGGCATCATCGGCCTTGGCTATGTTGGGTTGCCGCTCGGCGTCTATATGGCGCGGCATTTTCCAGTGCTGGGTTACGATATAAATGTGCGGCGCATTGAGGAACTTAATAAGGGTATCGATCGCACGGACGAAGTTACCGAACGCGAACTCGCTCAGGCGAGCGGTCTGACCTTTTCATGTGATGAAGATACCTTGCGCGATTGCAATTTCCTGATCGTGACTGTGCCAACGCCAATCGACGACAGCCATAAACCGGATTTGACAGCCCTGATCGAAGCCAGCCGCCTGGCGGGAAGAACGCTGCAAGCAGGCGATATCGTGGTTTTTGAATCGACTGTCTATCCCGGTGCGACGGAAGAGGTGTGCATTCCTGAAATCGAGAAAGTTTCGGGTCTTGTCTATAACCGTGATTTCTTCGCGGGCTATTCGCCCGAACGCATCAATCCCGGCGACAAGGAGCACCGCCCGCCAGATATCGTCAAGGTGACGTCCGGATCAACGCCGCAAGTGGCTGAGCTGGTGGATGAGGTTTACGCCAAAGTGATCACCGCCGGCACTCATTTGGCGAGTTCAATCCGCGTCGCCGAAGCCGCGAAAGTCATTGAGAATATCCAGCGGGATGTGAACATTGCGCTGGTGAATGAATTGGCGATGCTCTTCAAGGAGCTTGATCTTGATACTTCTGAAGTGCTGGCGGCCGCCGGTACGAAATGGAATTTCCACCCCTACAGGCCGGGTCTGGTGGGCGGGCACTGCATTGGGGTTGATCCGTACTATCTGACCCACAAGGCTGAATCCATTGGCTTTCATCCTGAAATGATCCTTGCCGGGCGCAGGATTAATGATGCTATGTCAGCCTTCGTGGCGCAGGATATCATCAAGACAATGGTGAAGCGAAAGCTGCGGATAGACGATGCGCGCGTTCTGATAATGGGATTCACCTTCAAGGAGAACTGCCCCGATATCCGGAATACCAAGATAGCCGATCTTGTGCGCGAGCTGGATGACTATACAGCCGAGATTGTGCTCTACGATCCGCTGGCCGGTGTGGACGAGGTGAAACAGGCCTATGGCCTTGCTGTCTCCAATGAGTTGCCCGAGGGCCCGTTCGACGTGGTCGTGCTTGCAGTGCCGCACTCCGAGATCGTGGCGCTGGGCGAGGAGCGCATTGAAGGATTGCTGCGTGAAGGTGGCTTGCTTTACGATCTCAAAAGTATTCTTCCGCCTCATGAAGGCAGGGTGAGGATCTAGATGAAAGTTCTAGTGACCGGCGCCGCCGGTTTCATCGGGTTTCATACAGTTCAGGCTTTGCTCAATAGGGGCGACCATGTGGTCGGTCTCGACAATATCAACGATTATTACGATGTCACCCTGAAACAGGCGCGCTTATCGCAACTTGAAGGGCGTAACGGTTTCCAGTTTGTGAAGATGGATCTCTCTGACCAGAGAGCCATGGGGGACTTGTTCGTCGCCGAGAAATTCGACCGGGTCATCAATCTCGCAGCGCAAGCCGGTGTCAGATATTCTCTTGAGAACCCCCAAGCCTATATTTCATCCAATATCACGGGGTTCATGAATATTCTCGAGGGGTGCCGGCATAATGATGTTCAGCATCTTGTCTATGCGTCATCCAGTTCGGTTTATGGCGCCAATACAGCCAAGCCTCTCAGCGTGCATCAGAAAGTGGATCATCCTCTCAGCATCTCTGCCGCCACCAAGAAGCCGAATGAG
>CAYOEI010000233.1:0-3042 GCA_964402825.1 uncultured Hyphomicrobiaceae bacterium | reverse complement strand
AGTGTATCCTCAAAATTATAGTTGCTCATCTCTCCGCCAAAAACGAGCACGCCCCATTCCCGGTCGGTTAAGGGACGCTCAAAATCCGATACTGCCTTGCCACTGCTTGCCGGCTGACTCCAGGCAAAATCCGGCGCTAATGCCAACCCTGACAGGATGCAAATAACGTATGTCAGTAGCGGGAACCTGCTAGCCAAATAAACGCTCCCAGAATGTCTAACTCAGCATTGGTCGGAATAAACAGTTGAAGAGAGAGAATAGATACGGCAAAAATCCGAAAAATTTGAAGATTTCCGCGATTTTTCCAGTTCCCTGCTCACCGCCGATTCTGAATCGATCTTGGCCGCATTGTAATGGGTATTAATCCAAGTGCACTATGACAATATTACGTACACGGAATTTTCCCTCAAAGAGTGTAATAAATATGCAATAGCAACGATGTATCGAATTTTTAAGAATCATAATGCTGCTCCGCAAGCTGAGGGCAACAATGCGTGCTTCAGACCAACCAAGAACCCTTCCATCAGCAGAAAATTTCAGAACAAGAGTAACTCTTAGCCAGCAGTTGAAGCGGAAGGCCGAGGCTGTCTTCAAAACGTCCGCTGTTGATGCTGTGGATGGCTCCTCCACCAGCATCCAGAGGCCATATGACGGTGGTTATTCCGGAACTGCGAAGGGTCCCCTTATGAAACATTTCAGTCGTGTAAGCGCCCGTCTCGCCACGTCTGCTCCAGCCCAGTTATCAGACTTTCTGCCCAGTGGCAGGTTTAGGGTCTGTTGAGATTCAGGGCGGGTTCATTATTTTGTATGATATCATCAATATAGTTTATTATTTTAATATATGATATAAAATGATAATGATTATCTATATTTTATATATAACTTAGAAAATACAAAAATCCTTTTTATCACACATCTTGTATCCTTCTCAAATCCGGAAAAGGGAGCAAATGCGATGCAACTGTTTACCCAACACCCCAGATCAGTCGGGGAAACCTATTTTCAGCATATGGCTGCCGCCTCGGGCTTCGGGGCGCGGATGTTTATTGGCGCGCTGTGCTGTTTGCTGCACGCCGCCTTTCCGTTTCTGTTTGAACGCACCGCCAGCGCGATTATTGCACAGCTGCATGAGACCATGGTTGCGAACAGGATACGGAAGCATCCAGGTCCCATGACCATGAATGTCCACAGGCCCTAATGCTCTAACTTGCTCCAGACCTTGCGCTTGGCGAGATAGAGAAGGCCGGCAAGGATAAGCAGATAGATCATGAAGCGGAAACCGAGCCTGTGACGCTCTTCCAGCTTCGGCTCCGCCGCCCACATGAGAAACGCGGCGACGTCTTTGGAATAATTTTCAAGAGTTGGCGCGGTGCCGTCGGTATAATCGACCACCTCGGCATCAAGCGGCGCGGCCATCGCGATCTGATGCCCTGGGAAGGCGGCATTATAGTTCATGCCCTCCGCCAGTTTCATGCCGTCCGGCGTGTCCTTGTAGCCCGTCATGAGCGAAAAGATGTAATCCGGCCCGCCAACGCGCGCCTTGGCCATCAGCGATAAATCGGGCGGATAGGCGCCATTATTGGCTGCCCGCGCCGCATTTTCATTCGGGAATGGTGAAACGAAGGCATCTGATGGTTTGCCGGCGCGGTCAAACATTTCCCCTTCGTCATTGGGGCCGTCCTGCACCTCGGCTTCAGCGGCCAATGCCGCCACCGCTTCGCTGCTGAACTCAGGTCCGCCTGCCTCGCCAAGATTGCGGAAACGCAGCTGCCGCATACCATGGCAGCCTGAGCATACTTCCTTGTAGACCTTGTAACCGCGCTGAAGCTGGCCACGATCGAATATGCCGAACGGTCCCGAGAAAGACCATTTTTGAGTCACCATCATCAGGTCTTCTTCGACGGCGTTTGCCGGCGTTACAGCAATCGTGGCGGCGCACAGCAATGCGCCCGCGAGGCCTGAAGTAAATTTCCATTTCGGTGATGTGATTTTTCTCATGACTTTTCTCCCATCACCGCCCTTTAGCCGCTACCGGTTTCTTGCCCAGCACATCGTCGGTAATGCTGCCCGGCATGGCGGAGGGTTTCTCAATCCATCCAAGCAGAGGCAGAATGACCAGGAGATGCATGAAATAGTAGGCTGTGCCGATCCGGCCCATGATCAGATAGATCCCTTCGGGCGCCTTCGCGCCCAGATAGCCAAGCATGAGGACATCGATCATGAACAGCGCGAAAAACCATTTGTAGATGGGCCGGTAGCGCGTCGACTTTACCTTGGACGTGTCGAGCCAGGGCAGGAATAGCAGCAGCGAGATCGAGCCGGCGAAAGCCATCACGCCGAACAGTTTGTCGGGAATCGCCCGCAGGATCGCGTAGTAAGGCAGGAAATACCATTCCGGCACGATGTGCGGCGGCGTCACCAGCGGATTGGCCTCCACATAGTTGTCCGGATGCCCCAGATAATTAGGCGCGTAGAACACAAAGGCCATAAACAGGATCACGAACACCGAAAGGGCGAAACCGTCCTTCAGCGTGTAATAGGGGTGGAAGGGTATCGCGTCCGCCTTGGTCTTGATGGAAATGCCGGTCGGGTTGTTGTTGCCGGGCACATGCAGCGCCCAGATGTGCAGAGCCACGAGGCCCACAATCACAAATGGAAGAAGATAATGTAGCGAGAACAACCGGTTCAGTGTCGGATTGCCGACGGAGAAACCGCCCCAGATCCATTGCACGATGGCAGTGCCCATTCCAGGAATGATGGAATCCAGCGATGAGAACAGGTTGGTGATGACCGTCACCGCCCAGAAGCTCATCTGGCCCCAGACCAGCGAATAGCCCATGAAGGCCGTTGCCATCATCGCCAGGAAAATCAGCACGCCGAGTATCCACAGGATTTCGCGCGGCGCCTTGTAGGAGCCGTAATACATCCCGCGCGCGATATGGATATAGACCGCGAGGAAGAACATGGAAGCACCGTTGGCGTGCATGTAGCGCAGCAGCCAGCCCCAGTTCACATTGCGCATAATATGCTCGACGCTGTCGA
>CAYOEI010000232.1:0-4569 GCA_964402825.1 uncultured Hyphomicrobiaceae bacterium | reverse complement strand
TTTACTCTACCTCTCATCTCCCAACTCCATTTCCACCATTTATCAATTTGGCGTTCTCCATATTTTTGTCTTGCTAATCTTTTTGATTCTCTAGGATTAACCTTATTGTTTCGTCGCATTGTTTTTGATTCTGTGGTTTATATATAATTACATGAGGAAGCTCAATACTTACATACTTTTTAAACATTTTCCAACGTAAAGGGAAACTTTCATTAGCTCTACCCTTACATTCAATTATAAAATCATCTCCTATAAAGTCTGGAGTATATTTAATTGGTAATATTTTCTTTTGCCCTCTATTTTTAAATTCTCCTTTTCCATTAGCACATCTTTCTACACAAACATTAGGAAATTCAAATCCAGAAAATACTTCATAAGTAGCTCCTTCATATAGTGCCTTAATCTTTGCGTCCTTCAAAGCTTGATACATATACTTCTCAAGTCCTGAAGCAAAGGTTATCCCGTCAACAGTAATTTTCTTACTGTTAACAGGACCTTTTTTTCTTTTATATTTCTTTTTCATCGTGCACTTCTATTCTTCGTAGCATTGCTTCTTCTATCTCATCAGTTAGACAAGCTTTTGCTGCTTGAATATATAATAAAGCATCCATTATTTCCTCTTGGACATCAGTTAAGAAATCCATTAGATCTTTGTCTTTACCTTCTACTTCTTCCATCATCATGGCTCCGTACTTAGCTTGACCAACCAGACTACGTTGATCTATCTTTTCGATAACTTTTTGTACTATTCTATCTTCAGTCTTTACTGTGTAATTATTCATCTTTTACAAATGTTCCTTTAATCATTTTTCCTTTTCTTTTACTGATCACATCGTAAGCTGTTTTAATACAGGTTTCAATATGAACTCCATTTAAATGTGCTAGATTAGTTAATACTACAACCATATCTCCAATAGCATCTATAACTTCTGCTTTATCATTTTCTAATAATGCTTTAGCTAATTCACCAGCTTCTTCTTGAAGCTTAACATATTGGGTTTTAGTATCTCCTTTTTCGTATAGACCTCTATTCGCTGCCCATTCACGTATATCCTCAAACATTTTTAGAGGTTTCTTAGCACATTTAACTCTTGGTCTTTCTTCTCTTATATCTGTGTTTGTTGTTTCTCCAAATAACTCTGGACTAGCAAACCAATTAGCAAATGCTTTGTTGTATATATAACTTCTATTATCGTTATACATAGACGTTTGCACATGGCTCATTATCCAACGTATTGAATCAATATTAAGAACAAAAACTCCATGAGCTGATTCCCATTGCATTCCCATATTATCCATTAAATGACCTTTCAGTTTGTTAATTGGATAAGGAAATGTAGTGGTTTGCTCTGTTACGTTTATCTTCATACTTTTAGTTTTTTGATTTAATAATTTATATAATTTTCTATCTATTTTATATCCGTACTCTTTTTGTAACTCAAGTTCTCGATCTGAAATATAATCTATATTATCAGATGATTCTAACACCTCATACTCTCCGGGTAAATAGCCTTGTTGCATATGAACTCGACCATCTAGATTTTGAGTTACACCTATTTTTCTTCCCGGTATGTGGTAAATGTGATATGTCATAATTTGTCATTATATATGTGTAAATTGTGTGCGAAATGGTAATATTCACCAATTTCAATATTCAATCTGTCTGCAATCATTTTTTGTAACATACTAAATTGGTACTGGTCATTGCAGAAACCGTACCAGATGTCATTAGAACGCATTAGAACAGCCATATTTAGTCTGTTATTAAGTATTGTGAACTGAACAGCATAAGTACATGGTGTATCTTTGTGATAAGTTTTCCATTCTTTTGCGTCATAAATACTTATTGCAGCATGTCTGGTATCTTTACATTTTTTTAGTTTAGCAACCACATAATCTATCTGATCATTACGCTGCCATTGCCAACCATAATTGCTACGAACTAAACCTTTACTGTCTGCCATGTGACACCAGATCGGTGGTACTTTACCATATATTTCCTCTAGTTTATAAATACTAGGATCTCCTGATAAATACCATTGCCATTCTGCTTGCGCATAGTTTAATTTCCAATTACGTTCTTCGTTTACAATATAGTTTTCCATTGGTTTTGCTAATGTAAATCCTACATTAAATAGAGCTTTAGTGTCTCCAAATGGAACCCCGTCTTGTACAAGCTTATCTAAGAAATAATTATAAGCTTCTTCTGCATTTCTAAACTTTGTTCGCATATTTATTATAATAATATTTATAAAATTCGTATAACTTAATCCATATAGTTACTTTGCCATAGGTTTCAGGTGATCTGTGATTAGTACCATTAATAGTAATATCAACATACCATGCTCCTTCTCCAGTAGCCCAAGGGGAAATATAGATTCCGTTGTTTATACACCATCTGTACGCCTCTGTCTCCACAGTAGTAGGCATATATTGGCCCATTATATCTTTCTTTCTTTTCGGCATTTATTCCCACGGCATTGCTTCCTCATTTGCATGAGCTATTTCATCAGGCACGAAACTTCCTGACTTTGGTTCCCAAGTAAAAAAGCATTCAGCTCCATTTTCCCCTAAGTTCTGGAACTTAACTTTTAATACTTTTACTTTGGTATTCTTTCTTTCATAATCTCTATGTATTAATAGTCCATGATAACTTGCATAATACCATTCTCCACCACCTTTAATATTATACATATTTGGTTCTTCAATTTTACCATCACTATTTTTATACATCTTAGTTGGATGTGCTACTATAAATACTAGTACATCATACTTCTTTGCAAAATTCTCAATCTTAGTTAAATATTCCATTGTGTATATATTAACATCTAATGAGCTTGCGTTTTTATCTCTAACTTTATTAAACGGGTCAATGACTAAGCATTTAATACCTTTACGTTTAACTAGTTCTGCTCCTTTTCTTAATACAGATTCTAAAGTATATTTATCCATATCAATGAAAAAGAAATTGTCGTTTACATGATCTGCTACTTCATTCCATTTACCGCTATTTATATCTTCTCGTTGAGGCATATCACCCCAAACCTTTCTCATTAATTTATGAGCATGTAAATAATTTGGTGCATTTTCTGGTGAAGCAAATCCTGTTTTCCAACCATAGTTTTGATTATATCCTACAACCATTTGGTCAACAAAATCAGACTTACCGCTAGAAGGTATCCCAGTAACAGTAATGAACTGACTGGTATACGTTGAAAATATTTTATCAAAGTTTGGTAAACCGATTTGGAATCCTGGTTTGAATCCGTTTGTGACAAAATCTTTAACGTCTCCTTCAATGTCTTTGAACGTTGTAACATTTTCGAGTGGATATGCTCGTGCTCTACGGATGACTTCTTTAAGTTTTTCTTTGCCATATTTTATAAGGTATTCATTAGCATCTTTACAGTCTTCAAAATCAACTAGAAAACATACTTCAGCTCCTAGTCTTCTAACTAGTTCTCTTCTTAATGCCATTCCAGGTTCATCTACGTCTAATGCTAATATTATTCGTTCTTTATCTTCAAAATAATCTATACAATTATCAAGATAATCTAAGTTGTTATGATGCAATGTTGCACCATTAGGAACTGATACACAGTTAGTAACTCCAGCTTCATGTAATGCTAATACATCCATTTCCCCTTCTGTTATAACGCAATCTTTGAATCCTACAATACTATTAATATTATAGAATACTTTTTCTGCTCCTTTATATAATTTAAAATTCTTTCTACAATCTCTATATTTAACATTAATAAGTTGATCACCTATTATATAGTTAAATTGGATAGTATTCTCTTTCTTGCCAGTCTGTGGCATATACTCAGGACCTTGACCGACTTTTAAATCGTCCAAAGTCCCTTGAGATATACCTCTATCTTTAAACCATTCAGTAACTTTATCTTTAACTGCTAGATATTTAGTTATCTCAGGTCTAACATAGTCTTTGTCACTAGCTCCTTTACGTTGATACGTGTGGAGCTGAAACGTAGAGTTACAGTTATGACAAGTTCCGAGACCTCGTTCCCAATCATAAGAAGCACATTTAAGCTTCTTATTCTTAGGTTTCCTAGTATGTGAGCACAAAGGACAAATCCCTTGCGTCTTACCAACTTCTAAGTTATGTTGATTGAACGAGTCAATCAAAAATCCATTAATCTCGTATTGTTCTACTTGCATTTAATTTAATTTAAAATGGTAAATCCTCGTCTTTAACTGGAGCCGCAGCTGGTGCCGCTTTAGGTGCATCGAATTTTGGTGCTTCTGGGAATGTCCCATTACTCCACACAACTCTAACATTACCTAAATAAGTTTTCTCAGCTTTAGCTTCTCTTTCTTCTTTAGTTTGGTCAACAATGATAGGACCAAAGTTTCCAAATTGGTCTTGTTCATCGTTAACAGTGATTGATACTGGTAGATATTTACCTTTCTTACCTTGGATAATTTTATCTTTAGGTATCATATTAAGGTTAATACTTCCTTTTACTATTCCTGCCATAATTAATAAGCGTTTAATTGGTTAAACATTCTTTGTAACTGGTCTTTATTTGCTCCAGTCGTTCTTCT
>CAYOEI010000231.1:0-3264 GCA_964402825.1 uncultured Hyphomicrobiaceae bacterium | reverse complement strand
CTGGATCTGGGCCAAAAATCCCGCCAGATTTCTTCGGGCGAGATTTTTCAAGCCTGTCTATCGCGTCATCCACCTCGCGGATCGCCAATGTCAGCCGTCGCCGTTCGGCGGTAATTCCAGCGATAAGCCGGTCCAATTCGTTCAACCGGCTCATCAGTTGCGCCAGTCGGGCTTCGAGTTGCTCTATCAGCAGCGCAACCGTGGCGCCCTGCAAGAAGGTGTCATTGATTTCCTGCAGCAGAAGCCGCTGCTGGTTCAGATCAATGACCCTCAGGGGGTCGGTCAGTGTTTTGAGGGTATCCTGGGCATCCTGAGTGGACTGACACACCACCGTCATGGTTGATCCAACATTTGCATTCGAAAGAATACTCGTAGTGACAAGAAAATTTCCCGGCGCCGGGAAGACGAACACGGTGAGGCCATTGAGGAAGGCGGTGCCGCCGATATTGACCGAGAATATGGCGGGATTGCCGGTGGTTGTGAATGTTAGCGTGTCGCCAGCTTCAAAAGCAAATGTGAGCCCCACAATGTCGCCGGCACCGACATCGGCGCTGAGATTAAACGCGCCGCCACTGACAGCCGTGCAACCGGCAGAGACCGCATGCGCCGGGCTTGTGCCGGTCAGATGAAACAGCGCGCCGAAAAGCAAAAGAAAAATGCCACGTACAAATGTACGAGCATTGTGATAGCCCCCCCGGCGCTGTCCCCCCCGGAACATGACGTCTGCCTTTCGTGATACCCGGTCATATTAATCGACTTCATGGCAGGCGGTAAGCCAACGGCGGGCGAATCTCTCTTGCCTGTGGCAATTGCGCCACTGACAGCCGGAGTTTGTCACTCAGCAAACAGCACACGCCGTGGCGGATGAGGCACATCTGCTCCGTTATGGGTGCGGGCATGGCGATGACCGAACCCGAGCCGGGAGGCGTTCGATGTCCGCTTTCGGAGGTAAAGCGGACGTAGAACGGGGTTGTCAAAAGTGTCCGCTTATGACCCAAAGCGGACATCAGTTCTGCCCCAAAGCAACGCTCTTCAGTCCGGTCTGACCAATACTTGTAGTAGCCTGCACACTCAGCAAGGCGAACCACGTAGAGCGGCGGAATCGACATCAGGAACCGAATGTGGCGCTTGACAACAATGCCCGATTAGAGAAGCGGACATTCGCTACGCCAGCTAAAGCGACGCTCTCCAAACAAATCCAACCAATGCTTGTGGCAGCCTGCTCTCACCTGAAAGGCCGACTAAGTAGAGAAGCGTAAACCGCTCGGTGTCGGCTTTGTCCCGATTAACCGACATTCAGGCTGTTGATTTCCTCTCTTGAGGGTATAGCGGCCCTCGAGGGCCAAGGGTCTGAAGGGCAGGAGTTGACTCTAAGCTGCCCTCAGGGAAGTTGTATTTTGTTCAGAATTTCGGGCTCTGATTGGACCGTTCAATGGAGCGCATCCCGTTGAGTGGATAGTTTGGTTTTCAAAATTTATACCTCATAGCCGGGCATTCAAGCAGAATGCCCAAGGCACAACACCGCAGTTACAGAATCGAATTCAAGAGGCAGATGGCACATGAATACCTGGCCGGTGAGACCCTGCCTGAACTCGCTAAACGCCATGGGATCAGCCGGAACCTCATCAGGCTCTGGGTGGAAAAATACGAAGCAGGTTCATTCGACGATGACGAGGCCGCATGTATGGATATTAATGAAGCCGGCTTGTCGAACGTATGCATGAGATTCGTGCCGAGTTCGCTTTGTAAGGCTATCGACGGATGACAGCTCCGCTTCATCAAGAGGGCCTTATCATCAACCACAAGAAAGTCATGCGACTGATGAAAGAACATGGGGCCCAAAGTGCGACAGTAATCACGACAGCCCTGTGATCGCGGATCAGGGAGCACCCCTCGTGAGTCACCGTTTGCCGAACCAACGGACGAAAAACGGCGCCAGCGCGCCGAGCGTCAGGATGCCAAAGATCAGCAGCCAAACTTGAGCGACACCTCCAAAACTCTCATCAAGCGAGCGGCCATCGGTGACGATATTATGGATGATCCCTGCAATAATCAACGCCACCGCCGCCATGCATCCCCCTCCGAGAATGCGCAACAAACTGCCAAGCATCGACAGGGGCTTCTCAACAATCGTTACCTTCCTGCTCAGAATAGAGTCAATCAGGCTTTCGACATCCTTGTTGAAATGGAGATGGCGGATCGAAATCCCGTTTATGCGTGGCAGCCCGTGCAAGTCCTCGGGTAGATCTTCCTTCGTCGGCATCAGCGCGCCATCGGCTAGCACGGGAAGCACCTTTCGTCCGCTGGCCAGCGCGGCGCGGGTTTCCAAGTGGATGAAATCACGATCATCGAAAATCCGCGCCGCATCCCGATCGCTGTCCTGGCCAAGCCAGTGATGCCCAATCAACAACAGGCAGACCGAGCAATCGTCGAGCGCGGAAACTATCTTCGTTTCAAACTCTTCACCCGGCGCGATGCCGTCGACGTCTATGAACACCTCGTCGATCCCCTCGACCGTGCGCAGGCGGTCGGCAACGCGCCCGGCTAAGTGCTCCGTGTCTTTTCGTCGATAGCTTATAAAAACCTGCGTGGGCATGCTTTGCTCACTTCGGGCGCCAACTGAATGCCGCCGTCAAGCCGGACTTATCAAAATGCATCTTCGGACTAAGCCGTCCCGGCAACAGAAGCGAAACCTGCCTGTCTTGCGGACCTTTCAGGTATTCATAAATCAAAACGTCGATGCCGTGCTTCTCGGTAAATGCCATCTGCTTATATTCAGGCGGCAGAACGTTAGCGCCTTGGTGCAGCAGCTTGGTGGCTTCCTTTTCCTTGATGGGCGCTCCAGTGGCCGCAAACACACGGTCCGTAACGATAAAAATAATGACGCGATAATAGCCTTGAGGGGCAAAGAACAAGTGCTTGATGTACGAGGAAAGCGAGAACGGTTCCGCATCGGTGGACCGCTGATAGCGCTGGAGACTGTCCATAGGCGAGCCATCATCGTTTATCCGTTCTAGGCGCGTGACCAGAGCAAAACCGTTGTCGACCCGGTGGAAGCTATACTCCCAGTAGCCCGCCTCTTGCAGCGGGCTGATCAGAATGGCGGAGACAGCGTCCAGATCAGAAGCACGTTGGAACGGCTCACGCGGCATATGCATGCGCGCCGAAGGCTCGGGCGGCGGCCAGGGGAACCGCGGTAGGGCCGCATCAGCTTCGATCTGACCCTTCTCTAACTCTGTCGGCCCGCTCGCAAGGCTATAAGCT
>CAYOEI010000230.1:0-3911 GCA_964402825.1 uncultured Hyphomicrobiaceae bacterium | reverse complement strand
TGGATGAAGAATCACTGATAAAGATCCTGACCGAACCAAAAAATGCGCTGGTGAAGCAATATCAGCGTCTGTTCGAGATGGAAGACGTGCAGCTCACCTTCTCCGAAGAATCTCTGGCAGGCATTGCTCGCAGGGCAGTGGCGCGCAAAACCGGCGCCCGCGGCCTGCGGTCAATCATGGAAGACATATTGCTGGAAACGATGTTCGAACTGCCCGGATTCAAGGGTGTTGAAGAGATCGTGATCAGCCCTGAAGTGATTGAGGGAAGTGCGCGGCCATTGCGCATTTATTCCGAGCGTAGCGAAGAAATCGAATCCAGCGCTTGACCGGAGTATGGCGGCTACCTACATCTGTTAGGCAACTAGGCCGCCTATCAACCCAACCCATCACAAGCCCTACGCTTTTTTTAACGCTAGTAGCGTGGTTGCTTGACTCAAGGTAAGTGAGGTGTCCACCTTTTTACCGGCGCTAGGTTTGTGCGAACATAATCGGGCCCTCAATGGGATGCTAATATAGAGTATCCTGCATCTGATTCGACGGATCAGCCGGTGACCTTGCGTAGGATATATATAATCACGGTGTTGTTCCTGGGCGGCCATACGACATTTCAGCTAGGATAAAAAAATGAGCGACGATAAAGAAAAAAAACCGGTCAAATCCAGCAGCGGCGATACTTATCCAGTTCTGCCATTGCGTGACATTGTCGTTTTTCCGCACATGATTGTGCCGCTTTTTGTTGGCCGCGAAAAATCCATCAATGCACTTGAGGAAGTGACTCAGAACGAAAAGCAGATTCTGCTGGTTGCTCAGAAAAACGCCGGTGACGACGAGCCGTCGACCGAAGATATATACAAAATGGGCACACTCGCGTCGGTGCTGCAGTTGCTTAAACTGCCAGATGGCACGGTCAAAGTGCTTGTCGAGGGTATAGAGCGCGTCGAGATATCTGAATATGTCGAGAATGATGACTATTTTGAAGCCGTAACCGAACCGGTCGAAGAAGATTTGGGCTCCGGCGACGAAATCGAAGCCTTGTCCCGCTCCGCGGTCAGCCAGTTCGAGAGCTATGTCCGCCTGAACAAGAAAATTTCACCTGAAGTGCTGGGCACGGTCACTCAGATCGAGGACTATTCCAAGCTGGCGGACACGGTAGCATCCCATCTGGCGATCAAAATTGCCGATAAACAGGAGATACTGGAAACCACTTCCGTAACCAATCGGCTGGAGCGGGTTTACTCACTGATGGAAAGTGAGATTTCGGTCCTGCAGGTCGAGAAGAAGATTCGCTCCCGCGTGAAGCGGCAAATGGAAAAAACACAGCGTGAATATTATTTGAATGAGCAAATGAAGGCCATTCAGAAGGAGCTCGGCGATACTGAAGACGGCCGTGACGACATATCGGAGCTGGAAGAGAAGATCGAATCCACCCGCCTCTCCAAGGAAGCCAAGGAGAAGGCGGTAGCGGAGATCAAAAAACTCAAGCAGATGAGCCCCATGTCGGCGGAAGCCGCCGTGGTGCGCAACTATCTGGATTGGCTGCTTAACATTCCCTGGGGTGTGAAAGGCAAGATCAAGAA
Organism: uncultured Hyphomicrobiaceae bacterium; assembly: GCA_964402825.1. Classification (GTDB taxonomy): domain Bacteria; phylum Pseudomonadota; class Alphaproteobacteria; order Rhizobiales; family Methyloligellaceae; genus UBA2767. The sequence goes on along the minus strand of CAYOEI010000230.1, from coordinate 2,334 downwards.
AGATCTGGATGAAGCGCAAACAATTCTCGACGAAGATCACTATGGGCTCGAGAAGGTGAAGGAACGCATCGTGGAATATCTCGCGGTGCAAACCCGGACCAACAAGCTTAAAGGGCCAATTTTATGCCTGGTCGGACCTCCCGGCGTCGGCAAAACGTCGCTGGGCAAGTCCATCGCGAGGGCGACGGGCCGTGAGTTCATTCGCATGTCTCTGGGCGGTGTGCGCGACGAGGCCGAAATACGCGGTCACCGGCGGACCTATATTGGCTCTATGCCGGGCAAAATCATCCAGTCCATGAAAAAAGCAAAGAAAAGCAATCCGCTGTTTCTGCTCGACGAGATTGACAAGATGGGCGCCGATTACCGGGGTGATCCCGCATCTGCTCTTCTTGAAGTGCTGGACCCGGAACAGAACAATGCGTTCAATGACCATTATCTGGAAGTCGACTACGACCTTTCACATGTGCTTTTCGTCACAACGGCCAATACACTGAATATTCCGCCGGCCCTGATGGACCGGATGGAAATCATCAGGCTCGCCGGTTACACCGAGCTGGAAAAGGTGCAGATTGCCCGCCGCCATCTCATTCAGGATATTCTGAAGTCGCACGGGTTGAGCAAAGAGGAATGGAGCATCGATGAGGATGCGCTCCTCCAGGTCATTCGCAGATACACGCGCGAAGCGGGTGTCCGTAGCCTCGAACGCGAACTTGCAAAGCTTGCCCGTAAAGTAGTGAAAAAATTACTGACGAGCAGCAAGAAGTCTGTCGCCATCACAATGGACAATATCGGGGAGCTTCTTGGCGTCACCAAATATCGCTATGGCGAAGCAGAACTCGAGGACCTTATCGGTGTCGTTACCGGACTTGCCTGGACCGAGGCAGGCGGAGAGCTGCTCACCATCGAAGGCGTCATGATGCCTGGTAAGGGCAAGATGACGGTTACAGGCAACCTGCGTGATATCATGAAGGAGTCCATCCAGGCCGCCAATGCTTATGTAAAATCACGGGCAGTTAATTTTGGCATTGAACCGCCACTCTTCGATAAGCGCGACATTCACGTCCATGTTCCTGAAGGCGCCACGCCAAAGGATGGTCCTTCTGCAGGTGTCGGCATGGCGACTGCGATTATTTCCATTATGACCGGTATTGCCGTGCGCAAGGATGTGGCCATGACGGGTGAGATTACCCTGCGGGGCAGGGTGCTTCCTATTGGTGGTCTTAAAGAGAAGCTCCTTGCTGCATTGCGAGGTGGTGTGAAGATTGTGATCATTCCTGAAGAGAATGCCAAGGATCTGGTTGAAATTCCTGATGAATTGAAGAACAGCCTTGAAATCGTTCCGGTTACCCATATGGATGATGTTCTGAAAGTCGCCTTGGTGAAGGTGCCTGAACCCATTGAATGGGATGAAGCAGCGGCTGCAAAAGCTGCTGCGGTTACAGATGATAAGGACGCAGGCTCACATGTGACGGCGCATTAAAAGCCGTCATTTGCGCTCCTTTAACACCGTCTCAAAACCGCTCCTTCATACACCAGTAACAAGATTCTTATTTTTGCCAGTTTTCTGCGTTTTTTTCCGCTATAATGAATCGAGTCGTTAGCGATTCGGGTTGAGCCCGATCTGCGTTAACAATTTTACTTGGCGACTCGCTAGGAACAGCAATTGAAAGGACAAGCCCGTGAATAAGACAGAGCTGGTCGCACTCGTTGCGCAGAAAGCGCAGATGTCAAAAGAATCCGCAGCAGAAGCTGTTGATGCTACTTTTGATGGTATCGAGTCCGCCTTGAGATCTGGTGACACTGTAAGGATTGTAGGTTTTGGCAACTTCCAGGTTGCTCACCGCAAGGCATCAAACGGTCGCAATCCAAGGACGGGTGAACCCATCCAGATTCCGGCTTCAAACATTCCTAAATTCAAAGCCGGCAAGGCCTTGAAGGAAGCCGTGAACGGTTAACCGTTTTTGCTGTACAGCAAATTAAAACCCCGCCAGGATATCGGCGGGGTTTTTTTACATACATACTTACTTGCTTTGCGGAGCATTGCGCCTTACTTCGTGAGCCGAGCGGGCGATTAGCTCAGCTGGAAGAGCGCCTGGTTTACACATAAAATACTGGGTGTTTCAGCCCCTTTCACTGCATAACTCTTTGCCCCACAGTACCCCCCGCAACCCTTGCTATACCCTCAAAAACCACTATCATACCGTAACACCCTGTAACAAGCCTAGCCACGCTAGTTTTGTTACCTATTGTTACCTATAGGGGTTTTGGGCGATGAAAAAGAAGGTGCTGACTGAGAAGTTTATCAAGAGCGTCCCGTTACCTAAGACGGGGCAA
>CAYOEI010000229.1:0-4994 GCA_964402825.1 uncultured Hyphomicrobiaceae bacterium | reverse complement strand
CAAGGCAACGCAGTTACATATGGCTTTCCTGTATGCTGCCGCACGATACAGCGCTTATGTGGCCAAGTCTGTTTCCAAAGTAGAAGAACATGAAAAATTCGTTGCCCATATGGTCGGGCAATACCAGGAAATGCTGCGCCAGCATCTGGCCGATGAAAACCTGGAGCCGCCTTCTGATCAGGATCCATCTAATTAGGGTCCAGCTGATTAGGGACTTGGTTGATTAGAGACTTGGTTGATTAGAGTCGGGGCACTAAATCTTTCTATCGAGCTTGGCGGCTATATCGTCATGCCCGGCCATTCGCGCCGCCTCACCGGCGCTCCAGCCATCCTTGGCGATGAGCCTGGCATCGCCGCCGCTCTCCAGCAATAGCTCCACGATACGCGCCCGGCCAGTATTTGCCGCCCACATCAGCGCCGTCGTCCCGTCGGCAGCATTTCGGCCATTCACTTCCGCACCGCGTTCCAGCAGGTAGCTGATGATGTCTTCATGGCCGTTCTGGGCGGCCAGAATAAGTGGCGTCTTCCCGTTTCCACCCGGCTCGTTCACATCCGCCTTATGTTCAACCAGAAGCTTCACGGTCTCCAGCGAACCTGCGCGTACAGCCTGTGGAAGAGGCCTGATCGACCCGGCCGCAGGCAGCGCCCTGGCCCCGGCATTGAGCAGACGGCGCACCATCCCGGCATGGCCAATCTCCGCTGCGAGGGCCAGCGCCTCAACGCCCTCAATAGTCCTGGCGCTGACATCGGGTTTCTCGGAAAGAACGAGAGTCAGGCGGGCGAGTTTGCCGGATTTGACGGCCTCCATGAGAGGCGTAAAGCCATCTGCCGCAGCCCGCCCCGCATCCGCGCCGGCCACGAGCAGCTCAGCCACAATCTCATTCGCCTTTAACTGGGTGCTGCCGAGTGCCAGATGAAGGGCGGTTAGCCCTTGCTTGGCATCGCTCACATTGACCTTTGCGCCACTGCTGAGCAGCATGGTGATAAGTTCAGGCGTGTTGCTCATCGCCGCAATCATCAATGGCGTACGGCCCTGACGCGTCTCGTGCAGATTGACTTTCACCCCGGCGCGCAGCAATAGCGCGGCCGCTTTTACCTGCTCGCGCAGCACCGCTTCCATGAGCGCCGTCCAGCCTTCATCATTGGCCTTGTCGATATCCGCGCCACGCGCCAGCAGCAGCTCCGCGATGCTGATATTTCCATTGGCGGCAGCCACCATAAGAGCGGTATAGCCCTTCTTGGCGGTGGCATCCGGGCTAAGCCCCTTGTTCAGAAAATAGATCACCACATCGAGACGATTGGCCTCCGCCCCGGCCATCATCATCTCCGTTTCACTCAGCACACGCCCCTGAGATTCACTCCTGGAGTTTTGCGCGCAAACCGCGAGACTTCCGGTCCAGAGGAACAGGACAAGCAGGAGGGCCGCAAGAGACCCGCTACGCAATGTCATCCTTGTCAGGAGTGTCCTCGTCCCCGCCATCGCTGATTGTGGCGTCAGTTGAACGGATATCGCCGGGCGACTCATCTTCGTCATCCATATCTTCGGTTTCGGATAGTTCAGCATCGGGGTCATCGCTGACTTCATCTTCATCGCCGGACTGCGGGCCGGCCTTGCGGGCTTCTTCAGAGTAGCTCGCGATCCGCTCCTCCTCGGTAAGGTATCCGGTGCCTGGCTTATAGCTGGTAGAGAGTACCTTCACCGCAAGCGCGGCGTCGGTAAAATCCTCGTCATAATCATTGAGCCCATCGATATTGGCGAGAATGGGGTTCGAGCCCCACAGCATCCGCAAGGCGCGCCGCCGCACCGCTTCGGGCACGCCCTTTTTCAGGAACTGGGTATAGTCCGAGGCGTAGTTGAGGCTATCGAAATCAAAATCGTCATACTGCTTGGGGTCGACTGCTTCATCTATCTCGGGGCCGGTATCAGTGGTGCTGGCATCTGCGGGCACGGGCGCCTGATCTGGTTGCAGAGCGGCCTCCTGAACAAGCTCGATCTCCGCCGCATCGGCTTGCCCTTCCAGGGCCACCTCCTTGGGCACAGGCTCCTTGGGCATAGGCGGGTCCGTGCGCATACGGCCCGGCTTGTGAACGGGTTCGTCCTGCTTCTTTTGCAGGCCGCCATCACGCGCTTCAACTTTGCGCCGCGACCAGCGGGAGAGGAAATCATTGTCACCTTCACTCATGCGGGCTCTTCCGGTTTCATGCGCCTGCGCATTTCAAAAATGGGTTCCTGGCCAAACTTGTGCTCTTCCTGCTTCAGCTCCGAGCGCTTCCGCTTCTTGAATTTTTCTTCCACGTGATGCTCATCGATAAAGTTGCTCACCAGCGCAATGACCTCAGGCGGCATTGTCACCGGCTCGACAATCTGCTCGCCGGAATCCAGATAGTCCCCCGCTTCAAAGGGACATGCGGTCACCATATGAACGCTGAGAGGACGGTCGCTCTCGTCTTCATCGGAGAGAACGATATAGAGAGCCGGTTCCTGGCCTTCCAGATTAAATTTGTAAGAGTCCGTCTCCTTGCGAAACAGCTCAAGGCGAACGGTCGCAGCGTGATAATGCACCCAGCCATCGCCGCGACACAGCTCTGTCCACTCATCAATTTCCGGCGCGCCGGGAAGAACGCCGATGGGACGCCATACATGGTCTACCCACTTGCTGTCGATGTCCTCGCGCGCAACAATAACGCCGATTGGAATTGAAACGGCTGCGGTCATTTAAACGTTTATCCCAGTCATCATTGCAGGCCCGTATAAACTGTCAAAACGACACGGCCTGTAGCGAATAATCGTAAACTATAATACGCTTTGCAAGTTAGTGCATCAGATTTGGAAATAGATTTCGGAGAAACAATTTTTCTTTTTTAAATCAATCGACTAAGGAATATGTAACTCTATGACTTTCAAAGTGCAAAATCGCCGGTTGATGGTTTGCGACTGTGAAAAAACCATGGAGCTGGACGGTAAAAAGCTCAAGGCCTGTCTGGGTGGCGAAGGTGAACTTTCCGTCTACTCTAATTTGTGCCGCACGCAGATCGAAGCTTTCTCCAATGCCGCGGATGAAGACGCCCCGCTGATGGTCGCCTGCACCCAGGAAGCGCCGCTTTTTCGTGAGATCGCGGAAGAGAAAGGCGGGCGGGATATCGTATTTACGAACATTCGTGAGCGGGCCGGATGGAGTGACGCGAAAAAGGACGCTTTGCCGAAGATGGCGGCGCTGCTGGCCGAAGCGGCCTATGCGCCGAAAGCCGCCGGCACGACGCCTATCATATCGCAGGGCGTGTGCCTGATATATGGCGCGGGCCAGGACGCCATGGACGTCGCCGAGCAGCTTGCGAACCGGCTTGATGTGTCTCTCATGCTGACGAGCAGCGACGGCATCCTCCCGCCGAACATCATGAATGTGCCGGTTTACAAAGGCGCCATTACAGCCGCCCGGGGATCATTAGGCAATTTCGAGATCACCGTTGACGGCTACGCACCGGTTTCTCCATCCTCCAGGGATGAACTTACTTTCCTGATGGAGCGCAACGGCGCCAGCTCCAAATGCGATCTCATTTTCGATATGTCTGGCGGCACGCCGTTATTCCCCGCCGCTTCGCGCCGTGACGGGTATTTCCATATCGACCCGAACCATCCGGCGGGCATTGCAAAAGCCATGTTCGAAATCTCCGATCTTATTGGCGAATTCGAAAAACCGCTTTATGTCACCTATAATGACGACATCTGCGCCCATTCGCGCAGCGGCAAGATTGGCTGCAGCAACTGCCTCGACACTTGCCCCATGTCGGCAATCACGCCGCAGGAAGAAGGGGACGGCGTTGAGATAGACCCGCTGGTGTGCGGCGGTTGCGGAAGTTGCAGCGCCACATGCCCAACGGGTGCGGTAACCTACGCATTCCCCGATCGCAGCGATGTCATTTCACGTATTCAGATTCTCAGTGAAACTTTTACGCAGGCTGGCGGCAAAACACCGGTCCTGCTGATTCATGACGAGAGCCACGGCGCGCGGCTTATCTCCGCGATGGCCAGATACAGCCGCGGACTTCCGGCCAGCGTCCTGCCGCTGTCGCTCTACTCCGTGACGCAGGCCGGACATGAAATGCTGCTCGGCGCACTCGCCGCGGGCTTCGGTCAGGTTGTGCTGCTCGGGCCTCCTGAGCGCAGTGACGAGCTTCCCGCGCTTCAAGGCCAGGTTGATCTGGCCAACGCCTTCTTGTCAGGCCTCGGGTTTGGCGAAGAACCGCGCATCTCGCTGATCGTCGAACAGGATCCCGATGTGGTTGAAAATGCCCTGTTTGAGCTCCCGAAAGTCAAACCCATCAAGGCCGCCAGCTTCAAGCCGGTGGGCGCAAAACGCGAGATCGCCAGAACTATTCTCGGCAAACTGAATGAGAGCGCCGGTGAGAAAATTGAAATTCTGCAGCTGCCGGAGAATGCACCCTATGGACGGCTGAACATCGACACCAAGGGCTGCACGCTGTGCCTGGCCTGCGTCGGCGCCTGCCCTGCGGATGCGCTGGCCGATAATCCTGAATTTCCGCAGCTGCGCTTCACCGAAGCCGCCTGCGTTCAGTGCGGCCTGTGCGCCGCGACATGCCCTGAAAACGTGATCACGCTGCAACCGCAATATGATTTCACCAGCGAAGCCCTGACATATGAAACCCTGAACGAGGCGGAACCCTTTGAGTGCATAAGCTGCGGCAAACCATTCGGCACCAAGGCGGCTATCGATCACGTCGTCTCGATGCTGGAAGGCAAGCACTCGATGTTCCAGAACACCGAGCAGGCAAATCTCATAAAGATGTGCGACGACTGCCGCGGTCAGGCTCTTTCAGACCTTGGCGATGATCCTTTTGCGGCAGGATTTCGACCCAAAGTACGCACCACCGAAGACTATCTGGCGGCGGAGGAAAAAGCGCTCGAGACCGGCAAGTCGGTGGATGATTTTCTGGATTAGATGAACACCGCTGGTGCGGAAAATTATGAACCTGAC
>CAYOEI010000228.1:0-3366 GCA_964402825.1 uncultured Hyphomicrobiaceae bacterium | reverse complement strand
GCTCCGGCGTTTGTTCCGGCCACCCGAGCGTCGAGAACGGCCACAAAGCGGAGGAAAACCAGGTGTCGAGGACGTCCGGGTCGCGGGTCAAAATTTTGTCTTCGCCATAATGATCATTGGCCAAGGATTTCGCCTCAGCCTCATCATGGGCGACGAAGATTTCGCCATCCGGCCCGTACCATGCCGGAATCCGATGCCCCCACCAGAGCTGGCGCGAGATGCACCAGGGCTGAATGTTGCGCATCCACTCAAAGTAGGTTTTCTCCCAGTTTTTGGGCACGAATTCGGTCTTGCCGCTCTCCACCGCTTCGATGGCGGGTTTGGCCAGCGTTTGCGCATCCGCGTACCACTGGTCGGTGAGCATCGGCTCGATCACTACTCCGGAGCGATCACCAAAGGGCTGGGCGATGACTTTCTCTTCCACGCCCCGGTAGAAACCCAGCTCCTCGATTTCCTTCAGGACCAGCTCGCGCGCCTCATAGCGATCAATTCCCTCATAATGTTTGGGTACATTGTTCTCAGGCGTGACGATCATCCGCGCTTGGGTATCCATCAGCGGGATGAGCGGAATGTCATTACGCCGCGCAACCTCGAAATCGTTGAAATCATGCGCGCCGGTAATTTTAACCGCGCCGGAACCAAATTCTGGATCGGGGTATTCATCTGCGATGATCGGAATATGCCGCTCGGCAATCGGCAAGCGCACCAGCTTGCCAATGAGGTTCTTGTAACGCTCATCCGATGGGTGAACCGCGACCGCGCCATCGCCAAGCATGGTCTCAGGGCGCGTGGTCGCGATGATGATTTCCTTGATCCCGTCAACCGGTCCATCAACGAGCGGATAGGCGAACTGCCACATATGGCCATTCACTTCTTTCGTCTCGACTTCAAGATCGGAAATGGCGGTCTGGAAAACCGGGTCCCAGTTGACGAGGCGCTTGTCCTTGTAAATCAACTTTTCGCGGTAAAGCTGGACGAACACCTTGAGCACGGCTTCGCTCAAGCCTTCATCCATGGTGAAGCGTTCACGCGACCAGTCGCATGACGCGCCAAGCCGTTTGAGCTGATTGAGGATCGTCCCGCCGGATTCTTCCTTCCACGACCAGACCCGCTCGACAAAAGCGTCCCGCCCCATGGTGCGCCGGTCCGGTTCCTGGTTCTCCATGAGCTGACGCTCGACAACCATTTGCGTCGCAATGCCCGCATGATCCATGCCCGGTTGCCATAATACGTCCTTGCCCCGCATACGCTCAAACCGGATCAGGATGTCCTGGATGGTGTTGTTGAGCGCATGGCCCATATGCAGCGAGCCCGTGACATTGGGCGGCGGGATGACGATGGTGTAGGGCTTGGCATTTGCCGCGACCCTGCCGGGCTGGCCACACGCAAATGCATCGGCCTTTTCCCAGGCTGCATAAATGCGTTTTTCAAGTTCTGCGGGTTGATACGTCTTGTCGAGCATGCGTTGTCCATACACAAAAAAGAACCGGGACACTATGACCCCGGTTCATTGCCTTGCGTCTTGTCGAGGGGCCCGCGCTGGGCCCAAAACTGTTAGCCGTCGCTGCTCTTAAGATTTGCGGACGCTACTTCGTCCTGCACGATCCGCTCCATATTGTCGTCAAGCCATTCGCGCAGCATCGGCCGAAGTAAATCCTTCACACTGTCTTCCAGCGTCCTGACATCTCCTGAAGCGGCCGTGACTTTAGATTCCGATGCCGAATCCGCCTCTTCAGCCACGGTTTCTTCAGCTTCGGCTGTGGTTTCAGCTTCGGCTGTGGCTTCAGTTTCGGCTGGAGCTTCAGCTTCAAGTAATGAATCGGCCTCAACGGAGCCCTCAGCTTCTTCTGAGGCTTCGTCTTCCAAACCGGCCGGTGCTTCCTCGGCAGGTGCGAGCCCTTCCAATGCGCCGGCAAGCGCTGCCGCGGCTTCAACAGGCTCATCAATAACTGGCGCTTCGGGCTCGCTCAGGGCAACATCGGCCTGGGCTTCCTCCGCGCTGTCTTCCGGCATTTGCGCGTCAGATTCTGTATTTGCCTCAACCTCGGAAAAAGATTCAGCCGCTGGCGCTGGCGCTGGAGTCTCCGGCACCTGCTCGGTCATCTCCGGAGCGGACGCTTCGCCAGATTCATCCAATGCTTGTGCTGCAGGTTCCCCCGAAGTGACCAGATCGGCGTCAAAAGCTGCATCCTGAGCTTGGGCTGCCTCATCGGGCACGGTATCGGCAGGCGCTGTTTCGGCGGCGGGATTGTCAAGAGCGGCCAGCGCGTCGGAAATTGATGCTTCCCCTGCCGGAGCCGGATCAGCAAGCGCTGTATCATCCTGCTCTATGGCGGCATTCAACTCTTCACCAGCAGGTGCGGCTGCTTCTTGCGGCGCGGCTTCGGCCTCATCGGCCATATCCTGAACGCCCGCTTCAGCCAGCAACGACGTGATATCAGACTTATCCGCCTGGGCATCCGTAGCTGCTGGAGTCGCTGGTTCCGCGGATGCTTCTGGTTCTGCGGGAGCCTCTTCGACCACCGCAGCCTCCGGCGCTACTGCCGCCTCGGGTATCGCAGCAACCTCAGGCATTGCGGCATCCACAGACATTGCGGCATCCACAGGCGCGGCAGCCGTCTCCGGCGATGCATCTTCCGCTGGCTGATCAGAAAAAACCTGTGTCAAATCCAGTATATCTTCAGGTGGCTGTTCAGCGCTTTTCTCTTCCGCAGCCTGCACATCATTAAGCGCATTGGCCAGATCATCAACCAGCCCGTCGCCCGCAGCCGGCTCGGCCGCAGCTGATTCAGCCTCGGCAACCTCTGGCTGTGCGTCGCCCCCTGTCTCATCATCAGAAATGATCTTCCGAATCGACGCGAGTATCTCATCCATTGTCGGCTCTGGAGCCTGCTCAGTACTGCTCATTTTGGATATCCCCTGCCGCCTTTCACGGTCATCAATGCCCAACTGACAACCTCCAATTGTGAATACCTTAACATCTTGGTCTTCCGCAAGCCCTGACGATCATTTGTTCAACTCAAAATTACTTATGGCCGCTTATGGTTAACGCCCGTAAACGCCCCGGTTCCGGCGGGACCCGCCCCGCCCAAAAAGACCCCGCCTGTCCGTGTTTGTCCCAAACCATTTGTTCTTTACAGCGTTGTAATGCACGGTTGGATCATATTCTTCCACAGATAATCTCATATGACGTGTATCAAGCCGGCCTATAGCGGACAGCAAGATGAAAGACGCGACAACCTTATCTCGCTTGGTCGTGACCAGCGTGACCTGCGCATCGAGGAATTCCTGCTCGGCGTCCAGCACATCGAGAATCGTGCGTTGCCCGACCTTTTCTTCCTCTTTCACGCCATTCAGCGCGATCTT
>CAYOEI010000227.1:0-4304 GCA_964402825.1 uncultured Hyphomicrobiaceae bacterium | reverse complement strand
GGTAAGGAGTGACACCCATGGCAACGCTCTTCTTCCGCAACAGACGGATCGTCGCGCTGACAGTGTTGATGATCCTCGCGGCCGGCATATCGGCTCTGACCTCAATCGGCCGGCAGGAAGACCCGACGATCACGAACATCTTCGCGACCATCATAACGCCTTATCCAGGCGCTGATCCCGCGCGAGTAGAATCGCTGGTCACTGAAAAGATAGAAGATGAGCTGAAGAAAATCCCCGAGATCAAAGAGGTCAAGTCGACCTCTCGCACCGGCATCTCGGTTGTCCAGGTCGAGCTCGCGTGGAACCTCTCAAAACCACGCATTGAACAGATTTGGTCGGAGGTGCGTGATGCATTGTCCGACGCAGCGCGCAAATTCCCCGCTGGTGTGCGCGAGCCGGAGTTCGATGACGACCGGGTCGGCGCGTTTTCTGCCATCAGCGCCATCCAGGCCGCGCCCGGCGCCGAGGTCACACCGGCCGTCTCGCGCCGCTATGCCGAGATTTTGCAGGACCGGTTGCGTGCGCTCCCCGGCACAAAGCAGGTGCGCATCTACGGCGCCCGGGAAGAAGAGATCCTCGTCACCGTCGACCCGCGCAAGCTTGCGTCTTTGGGGCTGACCGTCAGTCAAGTCTCCAAAGCGATCGCCAATGCCGATACCAAAGTGCCGGCCGGTCAGATCAGGGGATCTAGCACCGATTTTCTGGTCGAGGTCACCGGCGAGATAAAGTCGCTTGAGCGCATTCGCAATATCCCTGTGCGCAATATTTCGGCGGGCCAGATCGTGCGCGTCGCCGATGTGGCTGAGGTCAGGCGAGCCGTGCGCGAGCCGGCGGCCAGCCTCGCTTATGCCGACTCCAAGGTGGCCATCCTCGTTGCGGCCAAGATGGAAGACGACAAACAGGTCGACAGGTGGATGAAGCAGGTCAGGTCGCTGCTCAAGGCATATGAGGCCGAGCTGCCGGCGGGACTTCAACACCGGCTGCTTTTCGATCAAAGCCAGTACACCTTCGATCGTCTGGCCGACGTCTTGATCAATTTGCTGATCGGTGTGGCTCTCGTCGTTACCGTGCTCATATTCACACTCGGCTGGCGTTCCGCGCTGATCGTTGCCGCCATTCTGCCACTGGCAAGTCTGATGGCGCTTGCGGGTCTGCAGGCCGTCGGGATTCCAATTCACCAGATGTCGATCACGGGCCTCATCGTGGCGCTCGGCCTGCTGGTGGATTCAGGCATCGTAATGACGGATGAAATTCGCAAACGGCTGGAGCAAGGTAAAGAGCGCTTAGCCGCGGTCGGCGACTCGGTGCGGCGCCTCGCCGTGCCGCTCCTCGCTTCTACGGTCACCACAGCCCTTGCATTCATGCCCATGGCCCTTTTGCCTGGCCCTGCAGGCGATTTCGTCGGTGCGATCGCTGTCGCCGTGATCATCATGCTTGTGGCGTCCTTCGCGCTCGCCCTCACAATTACGCCGGCGCTGGCGGGGTGGCTATTGCGCCGCCCCGTCGCGGGCGAACGGCCCGGTCTGCTCACCACTGGGATTCAGTCACGCGTTATCGGCGCCGTGTTCGGCCGGTCGCTCGATCTGGCGCTCCGCTATCCCCGAATGGCAATTTTGGGTGCGCTCGTTTTGCCGATGATCGGATTCGGTGCGCTTCCCACCCTAAAGGCGCAATTCTTCCCCGGTGTCGACCGCGATCAGTTCTATGTGCAGATCAAGCTGCCGGACGGAACCGCGATCGCACCAACCGACCGGGTTGCGCAGCAGGCCGAAGAGACTATCCGCAAGCATCGCGACATCCGCAACGTCTATTGGGTGATCGGAGAGAGCGCGCCGGCCTTCTATTATAATATGCTGGCTGACCAGGACGGTGAGTCGAGCTTTGCCGAAGCGCTGATCACGACAGCTTCTGCGCGAGCAACCGAAACGATTCTGCCGGAGTTACAGCGCGAATTGGACCGCGCCTTGCCGCAAGCGCGGATTATCGTCCGCGGTCTTGTCCAAGGGCCGCCCGTCAGCGCCCCCGTCGAGATTCGTATCATTGGACAGAATCTGGAAGTTTTGAAAGAGATCGGCGACGAGGTGCGCGCGATCATGGTGCAGGTGCCCGGTGTCATCCAGGCGCGGACACAGCTGACCGGCGGCGCGCCGAAACTGCTCCTCGATATCAACGAAGAAAAGGCGCGTCTGGCAGGGCTCGAACTCGGATCGGTGGCGCGCCAGCTTGAGGCCGATCTTGAAGGCGCTGTCGGCGGCTCTCTCATCGAGGCGAGCGAGGAGCTGCCGGTCCGGCTGCGCGTGGGTAGCCAAGGGCGCGGAAGCATCGATGCCCTGCGCGGGATCGATGTATTGGGCGCGGATGCGTCGCGGCGAGCCGCCAACGGAGACTACCCGGGCATCCCGCTCACGGCGCTTGGGGCGATCCGCCTGCAGCCCGCCGAGAGTCCGATCTTCCGGCTTGAAGGCGAGCGCATGAATACGGTGCAGGGCTATGTCCACCGCAACGTTCTTCCCGAGGAAGCATTAAAGAAAATACAGGCCAAGATCGCCGAGAGCGGTTTGACGCTCCCGCCCGGTTACCGATTCGAGATTGGCGGCGATGCCGATGCGCGCAACGAGGTCTTGACCAGCCTGCTGTCGGTTGCGGGCCTTATCGCCGCCCTTACCCTCGCCACCATTGTGCTCACCTTCAACTCGTTCCGCTTCGCCCTGATTGGGGGCCTGGTGGTGATTCTATCGGTCGGGCTAAGCGCGCTTGCGCTTGCCGTCTTTCGCTATCCGTTCGGGATCATGGCGGTCATCGGGCTTATCGGTTCGATTGGCGTGTCCATCAACGCGGCCATCATCATCATTACGGCCTTGCAGAAGGAAACCCGCGCGATGGCCGGTGATCGTGGCGCCATCCGCGAGGTCGTTATGGCGCAGAGCAGGCACATCGTCTCGACCACCGTTACGACTTTTGGCGGCTTCCTGCCGTTGATCCTGGCAGGAGGTGGATTCTGGCCCCCCTTCGCCATGGCCATCGCTGGCGGCGTACTGCTGTCGACAATCGTATCATTCTACTTCGTGCCGCCGGCGTTCGCGCTTCTGGTCAGCCGTCGGCAGCCTGAGGAAGTAGAAGCGGGTGCACCGGCAGCCAATCGCCATGCACCCACGGACATAGTCTCGGATTCTCAGGGGCGCATCATGGCGGCTTCTGCATGATTCATCATGGGCCGATACTTGTGATTGACCTGCCCCACGAAGCGATACCAGTTTCTAAGGTAGACTCCGGCGCTGCACCCGAGCGAGGATCATATCGCCGTCTTCGGAGTGCGCACCCGGCTCGACATGTAGGCAGCGAGACACCCAATGTCCGCTTTGGGTCAAAAGCGGACATCGGAGTGTCCGTCAGGGATGTCCGCTTTACACCCAAGAGCGGACATACGGCCGGGTGCCAAAAATGTCCGCTAAGTGCCAAAAGCGGACATTCAGACCGGCCTGGCAACCTTCACATCCAAGCTAAGTAGACATATCTCTAGCGTGTGCTGTCTCAAATCACCCTAGGCAGCACATAACTTGGTGCCCGGCGGGCGACCTCTTTGTTCCGCCGGGTCCTGTCCATGACTTCCAGGAGGACCTTGTCATGAACAGACACGTACCACTCACTGTTCTTGCCCTGGGTCTCGCCTTCGGTACAGGTGACATCACGCTTTCGTCCCGCGCCCAGGCTCAGACGGAAACGCCCGCCCAGATCATCGCCGTGCAGATCCGCAAGCAGGGCTACACCTGCGGCAAGGCTGAGAGCGCGGAACGCGATGTCAAGGCATCGAAGCCCCACTTGCTGGTCTGGAACCTCAAGTGCGACAACGCACACTATCGCGTGCGCGTTTTCGCGAACCAGGCCGACGAGGTCGAACGTCTCGATTGAGGGTCGGCTAAGAGCCGCTTATGGCGTGCTCACGTGCGCTCACCAAGAGTCCGGCGCGCAAGCCGCGCTTGGAAGCGATCTGCTCGATCATCGAGAGCGATTGATAGCGCGGCCGTCCCTAGTTCAACGAGGGCGGACCCGTAAGCAAAGAAGACCGGCGAGTCACGAGGCTAAGCGCCCCTGATATTGTCCTGCATTAACAGGCGAGAGACCAAGCGCGATTACAAGTCCATCACGCCGAAGGAGGCGAAGACGGCCGGTTTGGCAGAGATGGCGATTCTTGCCTACAGCTTCCTAGTCCGGGCAGCATGCGGCCTTGAAGGTGCCGGGTTGATCTTCGTCGCCTCGCAAACGTCTGAGCCGGCTGACGCTTTCGCGGGGATCGCGATCTCAAT
>CAYOEI010000226.1:0-3823 GCA_964402825.1 uncultured Hyphomicrobiaceae bacterium | reverse complement strand
CGACGCCTCCACGGCATCGTCAAAAAACAGCTCGTAGAAATCACCCATCCGGTAGAACAGGAGGCAATCGGCATTCGCTGCCTTGATCTCCAGAAATTGCGCCATCACGGGCGTGGGCACAGCTTCAGGGGCTGGCGGCGCCTGCTGCGCGCCCGCGCTCTTGTCCTCTGATACGCGTTCCTTGGCCTGCGCCTTGTGCTTTGCCATTCCCGGCTTCATCCTTGCATTTTTCTCACTCTCCCAGACATAGCGCGCCTGACCACTGCCCGTGAAGCGGTAAGCTTAGTCAAATACTGAGTTGTGCCCAGCAAATCAGCACATTATGGTTTTGAATAATGACAGGTCACAAACAAAAAAAGAGCACCAAGCGTAATGAATACAAAATCAGGAAAGATTACCTATACCGCGCAGGAAGCACTGCTGTTTCATTCAAGAGGAAAACCTGGAAAGCTGGAGGTCGCGGCCACCAAGCCGATGGCGACCCAGCATGATTTGAGTCTCGCCTATTCGCCCGGTGTCGCCATTCCGGTACAGGCCATCGCCGATGACCCCAAACTCGCTTACGACTACACAAACAAAGGCAACCTGGTGGCCGTGGTGTCCAATGGCACGGCCATTCTCGGCATGGGCAATCTTGGCGCGCTGGCGTCGAAACCGGTCATGGAAGGCAAGGCGGTGCTGTTTAAACGCTTTGCCGACGTGGATGGCATCGACATACTTGTAGACACCGAGGATGTAGACGCTTTTGTAAATTGCGTGCGCTATCTCGGCCCCTCCTTCGGCGGCATCAATCTTGAAGACATCCGTGCGCCTGAATGTTTTCTCATTGAGGAAAAGCTGCGCGAGTTGCTCAACATTCCGGTTTTCCACGACGACCAGCACGGCACGGCGATCATTATTGCCGCAGGGTTCATCAATGCGCTGCACCTGACCGACCGTAATATCGGTACGACAAAGCTTGTGTGCAATGGCGCTGGGTCCGCGGGCATCGCATCGCTTGAACTTCTCGTATCGATGGGCCTGAAACGCAAAAATATCCTTTTGTGCGACACCAAGGGTGTCATCTATGAGGGCCGTAAGGAGGGCATGAACCAGTGGAAGTCTGCCTATGCGGCCAAGACAGACGCGCGCACGCTGGATGACGCAATGCAAGGCGCGGATGTTTTCTTTGGTTTGTCCGTAAAGGGCGCCGTCACCCAGGACATGGTGAAATCGATGGCGGACAATCCGATCATTTTCGCCATGGCCAATCCGGACCCTGAAATCACCCCCGAGGAAGTGGCCGAGGTGCGCGATGACGCTATCATGGCGACCGGACGGTCCGATTACCCCAACCAGATCAATAATGTTCTGGGCTTCCCCTATATTTTCCGCGGCGCGCTTGATGTGCAGGCCAGCACGATCAATAACGTCATGAAAATCGCCGCGGCCGAAGCGCTTGCATCACTTGCACGCGCGGATGTGCCGGACCAGGTGGCTGCCGCCTATCAGGGGCACCGGCCGCGCTATGGGCGGGGCTACATCATACCAGTACCGTTCGATCCGCGCCTCATCTCCCATGTGCCCCTTGCAGTCGCCAAGGCGGCCATGGATTCAGGCGTGGCGCGCAAGCCCATCGTCGACATGGAAGCCTATGAGGGCCGGCTGACCGCCCGTCTCGACCCGGTCGCCAGCACGCTGCATACGGTGTTTGACAAAGTGCGGCAAAACCCCAAGCGGGTGGTGTTCGCCGAGGGTGAGGAGGAGCAGGTTATCCGTGCGGCAAATGTGTTCCTGCGGGCAGGCCTCGGCCAGCCTGTATTGATCGGACGCGAAGATGAAATCAGGCAGACCTTCGAGGATGCGGGCATCGAGTATCGCAAGGAAATCGAAATTCAGAATGCCAAACTTTCGGACCGCAATACCGAATATGCCGATTTTCTCCATGCCAGATTGCAGCGCGACGGCTTCCTGGCCCGCGACTGCCAGCGGCTGGTTAATACGGATCGCAATATCTTCGGCGCCTGCATGGTGGCGATGGGTCATGCCGACGCCATGGTAACAGGCGTCACCCGAAACTGGTCGATCGCCTATGAAGACATTTGCCGGGTGCTCGATCCCCAACCAGGCCACAGACTGATTGGCGTTTCGGTTGCCGTGTGCCGGGACCGCACGGTTCTGGTTGCCGATACTGCCGTTCACGATATGCCCGAGGCTGAGGAGCTGGCCGACATTGCAGTCGAGGCCGCCGGTGTCGCACGCAAACTGGGGTATGAACCGCGTGTCGCCCTGCTTGCTTATTCCACCTTCGGACATCCCAAGGGCGAGCGTTCTGAAAATTCCCGCCGGGCCGTGGAAATCATGGATGGGCGCGGCCTTGACTTTGAATATGACGGAGAGATGGCTGCCGATGTCGCGCTCAACGCGGAGGCAATGGCCTCCTATCCGTTCTGCCGTTTGTCGGAACCCGCCAACGTGCTCGTGATGCCGGCCTTCCACAGCGCCAGCATCTCAACGAAAATGCTACAGGAGCTGGGCGGCAGCACGGTCATCGGGCCATTGCTGGTGGGCTTGTCTAAGCCGGTGCAGATTGCACCGCTCGGGTGTACAGACACCACCCTGGTAAACATCGCGGCGCTGGCCGCATATGATCTCAGCGGCTAGGAAAAGCTTTATGAAACGCATTTTGATAACTGAACCACTGCTCGACAGTGGTATGGATCTTCTTGAGGCGCGCCCTGACATTGAAATTTTGATGGCGAAAGACGTGACCCCTGAAACTCTTCGTGAGGCGGTCGCAGGTGTTCACGGCATGGCAGTGCGGGTTGCCAGACTTCCCGCTGAAATTCTTTCCTGCGCCGATAAACTGGAGGTCATCTCCCGCCACGGCGTCGGCTGCGACCGGCTCGATATGGCGCATCTAAACGGTCGGGGGATACCCGTTATGATCGCTGCTGGAGCAAATGCCCCTTCGGTTGCCGAGCATACCATGGGGCTGCTCCTTGCGGCGGCGCGCGGGCTTGTCGCCCAGGATCGTGACATACGCGGCGGGTGGTTCAACAAACGGCTGGTAAGCCTGGCGGTTGACCTTTCCAGCGCCACAATGCTGATCGTCGGGTTTGGCCGGGTTGGGCGCAAACTGGCCCCGCTGGCCCGTGCCTTTGGCATGGATGTCATTGTCGCCGACATCGCGCTCGACGAAGCGCTGGCCAAACAAATGGGGTGCCGCGGCGTCACCGATTTCCGCCCGGAGTTGCCAAAAGCGGATGTGATTTGCCTGCATGTTCCACTCGACGAAACGACTGATAAATTCATTTCCAGCGACGAATTCGCCGCCATGAAAGACGGCGCGATCCTGATAAACTGCGCCCGGGGCGGCGTCGTTGATGAGGCGGCCATGATCGCCGCGCTCGACAGCGGCAAACTGCTGGCGGCCGGACTTGACGTGTTTTCCGTGGAGCCCGCACCTGACGATCACCCGCTCTTCAGCCGTACAGATGTCGTGCTTTCGCCCCATAGCGCGGCAGGCTCAAAAAAGTCCATGGAGCTGTCATCGCAAATGACAGCTCAGAATCTCCTCGACTTCTTCGATGGCGCGCCGAGGAAAGACTGCATCTTCAATCGGGCGGAGCTGGGATTATAGAGTTCTAGACTCTTTCTGGTTTTAACAGAAAATCGCCAAGCAACCCGCTCCCCCGGCGCGGGCCGCCCCGAGGGTACCCTTTATGGGCGGCCCGCGCCGGGGGAGCGGGTGGCTCAGTCATAACGGATAAGAGTTCTAGTTGAGTTGCGTTAGGATTCCGGCTTTATCCGCGAACTCATCACGCGCGCCAAAATGTGCGCT
>CAYOEI010000225.1:0-7622 GCA_964402825.1 uncultured Hyphomicrobiaceae bacterium | reverse complement strand
GACCAGCGTGAAGCCTGTACCACCTCGAGCGGATAGGTCGAGGCCATCAGTATCTGCGTTAACAGCGAGTCGGGGTGCAGTGCTATCGGTGCTACCAGCTGCTCAAGCTGTTGTTCGGTGAGGGGGGCGTTTGCTTCTTCGCGAGTTTGGGCGTGGGCTCCTGGAACAAGAAGCAAAATCAGGAACCAGACGAGCGCCAGCGCATACAAATGCGCCGCTGATTTTGACTGGAAAAGAATTTTTACGTGAGACATATGACCGCCCGGTTTGTTGTTTTCGTAAACACACTTTTCCGCAACTCTAGAGCAGGATTTATAATCCGCCACGTATAGTTGTAACTTAACGGACGCACACGTATAAATTACCTATCCAGATTGGCAATTAAGTTTTTGAACATCAACTGGCAGTTACTCCGCCAAGCGGCGCAAAACAATCCGGACAATGCAACAGTATTGTTTCAACTGGGCGTACTCCATTCTGCCGCCCGCGACCATGAACGTGCTATCGCCGCTCTTGAAAAAAGCCAGGAGATATCAGGCGCGCGCCTATGCCGACAAAGCGGATGCCAAGATAGAACCTGGTTGAGTCCGGACCCTAAGCCACCCGGTCAACGGGTTCCTCGCCAGAGAAAAAGGCATCGAGATTATCAAGCGCGCGAAACCCCATGGCGTTGCGTGTCTCCTGGGTCGCGCTGCCGATATGGGGGAGCAGAAAAACATTATTCAGTTCGCGATATCCTGGATGAATATTCGGCTCATCATTGAAGACATCGAGACCAGCCGCCCAGAGATGGCCTGATTTCAAAGCAGCAATCATCGCGTCGTCATCGACGATACCACCGCGGGCTGTATTGACCACGATTGCACCTTCCGGCAGGAGAGCCAGCCGCTTCGCATTGAGGAGCCCCAATGTCTGGTCATTTGCCGGGCAATGGATTGACAATACGTCTGAGTTCGCAAGCAGATCATCGACGTTTGAATGGTATATTGCCGCATCCGCGCCATCGACCGGGTTGCGATTATGATAGTGAACTTCCATCGCGAACCCGCGGGCCCGCTGCGCTGCAACGCGCCCTACCCGGCCCATCCCGAGAATTCCGAAGCGCTTGCCCGTCACTTGCCGGCCAACCATGAAACTCGGGCTCCAGTCACGCCACTGGTCTGAGCGAACGAGATTATCACCCTCGCTTGCACGGCGCGCGGCGCCAAGCATGAGCAGAATGGCGATCTCAGCCGTTGCATCTGACAAAACATCAGGCGTATTGGTGACGACGATCCCGCGCGTCTTGAGCGCGCCGAGATCGCAATGATCTACACCGACAGAATGATTGGCGATTATCTTGACGCGTTTCGATAATTGCGCCGTCACCTGTTCGTTAAAAATCTCTGTGTGACATGGAAGGATGGCGTCCACGTCACGGCTCATCGCGATGATCTCATCACCTGAAAATATTCGGTTGTCCGGATTTGGAATAAAGTCGTAATTCTTGGCCGCCCGCTCCATAGTCGCGCCGGACAATTTTCGCGTGATCCAAAGGACCGGTTTTGGGGATGACGTCATCGAGGTGCGCTCGCGGGTGGACCGGGGTGAGACCTAGCGGCGATTACGCAAGCACTGATCCCAAAAGTCATAAGCTGCCAGGCCAAGGACGAAAATTGAGATCACCCAAAAAGGAAAGCCGCCCCAAAATCCGGCAAACCCAGTCGAAATGCTATAAGCCAGTCCGATTATAAACGTTGCCAGTATCGCGAAACCAATCAAACCTGTCACGGGTTTAATAAGATCTTTTTTCATATGATCCTTCCTTCGGCAGCCCCAATTTCCGCGCCATCTTCCGCGCCATCTTCCGCGCTATT
The DNA here is from genome assembly GCA_964402825.1 of uncultured Hyphomicrobiaceae bacterium. Classification (GTDB taxonomy): domain Bacteria; phylum Pseudomonadota; class Alphaproteobacteria; order Rhizobiales; family Methyloligellaceae; genus UBA2767. Next base: position 5,766 of record CAYOEI010000225.1, on the reverse strand, counting down.
TTCAGTGGACTTGGATAAAATTCCCTCCAGCCAGGCTGCTGTTCTGAGTAGCCGGTCGTCTTCTTCCGCCGATCCTATCAATTGTACACCCGCGGGCAAACCTGATTCACCATCCAGCCATGGGAGCGAGATGCATGGAAGACCTGAGAATGTCCAGATCGTGGAGCAAATCGGATCGCCGATACCATCATCCAGCAACGGCGCCTCAGCGAGCGCGGAGGGCGCAATGATCGCATCGTAATCGTGGAAGAATGCAGCGAAAAATTTCTCGGCCGCCTCCACCATTTCAAGGGCGAGATTATAATCTTCCCTGGTAATACGGCGCGCGCGCTCAAGAACCGGTATCAGGGTGTCGTGAATCTGATCCGGTTTCATGTTCGGATTAGTTTCGAGATTTTTGCAAAACTCGTACTCATGGATGATCTGGTGATTTTTCACCACCTCATCAAATGATCGAGGCGCAGGCAATCGGTCCACGCTCTCGCCGAGTGTGTCCAATAACTCATCCAGTCCCTGTCGCATCGCATCGGATAGCTGGTCGTAAAACGGCAACTCGAACCAGGCAAAACAAGGCTTTACAGGAGGCTCCGCGCGGCAGCCAGATAGCATCTGCGGCTTCGGCCGCATATGTGAGAGCGGATCCGCCGGGTCGTAACCAGTGAGGACATCACAGAGTAATGCGACGTCTTCCAATGAGCGGCCCATCACGCCGACCTGGTCAAGTGTCGGGCTGGTCTGCAGGCACCCCTGGCGCGAAATAACCCCCCGTGACGGCTTGAAACCATAGACGCCGCAGAACGATGCCGGGCGGATTACGGACCCGTTCGTCTGGCTGCCAATCGACACCGGTACATGGCCAGCCGCAACACCGGCCGCAGAACCGGCAGATGACCCGCCTGATGTGTGTTTGCCGTTGTGTGGATTGCGCGTATCACCGAGCCCAGCGAACGCCAGCTCCGTTGTCACTGTCTTGCCGAGAATGATGGCGCCGGCTTCGCGCAGCTTAGAGATGATGGTGGCGTCAGATTTCGGCCGGCGGCTCTCAAACTGGCCAACGCCCCATGCAGTCGGCATATCAGCGGTGTCGAAAACGTCCTTCACCCCGACAGGTACGCCGTGAAGCGGGCCAACAGGGCGGCCTCTGCGGCGCAGATCATCCATTGCTAACGCCTGCTTGCGAACCAGATCAGGATCGAGAAACGCCCAGGCGCCAATCCCGGCATCGGTTTCGCGGATACGTTCAAGACACGCATCGGTGAGTTCAACCGACGTAATCTGGCCGTTCAGTATCTTCTTGGCCGCTTCGGATGCGGAAAGCTCCCAGAGCATCACCACCTCACAGGTTCCATTTGGTTCAAGGAACGTACTTGCCGAAAAGATAATCAGGCAGCCAAAGTGCGATACCCGGGAATTGATACATCAGCACCATGCAGAAAATGACAATACCCAGATAGGGCATGATTCCACGGAATATTTGTACGAGCTCGATTTGACTTCGAAGCACCCCTTTTAGATAATATGCCGACATGGCCATAGGCGGTGTCAGAAACGAAGTCTGCAGATTAAGCGCCACCAGCATGGCGAAGAAATATGGATTGACGTCGAAAATTACCAGCATGGGCAAGAATATTGGTACGAAAATTATCAATATTTCCGACCATTCGAGCGGCCAGCCCAGAAGGAAAATGATCAATTGGGCCAGCACCAGAAATTGCCACGGCGCCAAGTCGAATGACAGCACCCAGTGCTCGATGATGCTATGGCCGCCGAGAACGGTAAAAACCGAAGCAAATGTCCACGAGCCGACAAATATCCAGCAGACAAATGAAGTTGCCTTGGCGGTCAGAAAAACCGATTCCTTGACTTTTTGCCACGTTAAGGCCCGGTAAAGCGCAGCCAATACCAGCCCTCCCAGTGCGCCCATCGCGGCGGCTTCGGCAGGTGTCGCGAGACCGCCCAGGATCGACCCGAGCACAAGCATGATGAGGACGGTCAGCGGGACGAAGGACGTCGCAAGCTGCATATAGATATACCTTCGGGATATTGTGCTGTCTTCAACCGGCTTTGGCGCAATTCCGGGCTGTATCATTACGCGAATGATGACGTAAATGATGTACATTCCAGCGAGCATCAGCCCTGGAAAAACAGCTGCCGCATAGAGCCGTAATACCGAAAGCTCCGCTATTGCGGCGTAGACTATCAACATGATCGATGGCGGGATGAGAATGCCAAGCGTGCCGCCCGCGCAGATGACGCCGGACGCAAATGATTTATCGTAATGAGCCTTGGCCATGGCGGGAAACGCCAACAGCCCCATCAGCGTCACGACGGCGCCCACGATCCCGCTTGCGGTGGAGAAGACGGTGCAGGTTACCAATGCGGCAATCGCCATCGAACCAGGCAGGTTGCGCGCCGCCAGTTGCAGTGACTCGAACAGACGGCTGATGATATTCGCCCGCTCTACGATATAGCCCATAAATAGAAATAGCGGGATGGCGACCAGAATATCGTTCTCCATGACGGAGTAGGTATTCTGGTTGAGCAGATAGAAAATCTTGTTGTCGAATACGTCGGCGATCGTCTCGATGGAGTCTGCTTCAAAATAGGCGTAGTAGCCAAAAGCAACACCCATCGCCAGTAGCGTGAATGCAACCGGGAAGCCCAGCAGTATCAGGAGAATGAACAATGACAGCATGAAAATGGCAACTTCGGGATTTGTCATAGCCGTGGATGTTCCAGTTTCAAATCAGTGTATCGAATGGGTTAGTTTTTAGTTTGCGGACCTAAATCCAACAGACTGTCTTCGGTTTCGCGGGCGTCTTCCAGCCGCTCCATCCACACCCCCGTTTTCATTGCATTCCAGCAGCGCAGGCATTCCGCGATCCCCTGAACGATCAGGAGAAAGCCTGCAACCGGGATGAGGGTTTTGAAAAAATAGATCTGGATGCGCGCCGGGCTGTTCCAGCTGACTTCCTCATAGCGCCACGAGTCAGAGGCAATCTCGGCGCCGTACCAAAACAGCGCCAGCATGCCAGGGAAGAAAAACAATATGTAGAGAATGAAATCAATCCGGGCCTGCCAGCGAACCGGGAAGAGACGGTAGAGGACATCGCCGCGCACATGCACATCCTGGGCCAGCGCATAGGGCCCGGCCATCATAAAAATCGCGCCATACATCTGGACCATCATGTCGAAGACCCACACGGTTGGCGCATTGAGCGCGTAGCGAACAAAAACTTCATACGCCACGGAAAAAGTGAGAATGAGGATGCACCAGCCAAAGGCCCGCCCCACCCCAATACTCAGGCTTTCGATGGCATGAATTATGGTCTTGGACACTTTAATCCCCCAATTCTAGGATCCCCCGATCTCCTGAGACCCCCTGAATGCAAAATAGTTTCTATGGGTCAGGACCCATTAATAAGTCCTGACCCTAATGCATTCAACGATATTGGGGGCCGGTTTCCCAGCCCCCAAAATTTGTGTAACCAATATCTATGCGTTAGCCGAAGTAATGCTTGTATGCCAATTTGTAGTCAGGCTGATTGAGGTTCAGATAGCTCATGACCTCTTTGGCATATACCTTCTGTGATGCGATCACTTTGGCAAAGAAAGGATCTTGGGCTGAGAGCCGCTTGAGCACCTTGTCCCAGGCAACCAACTGGTCAGACATCACAGAATCAGGTGTGCGGTAAACATTGACGCCTTGCGCCCTAAGCTTCACCAAATCTTCCGCGTAACGCTTGGTGTTGTGCCAATAGAAGTTCGAGTTTTCCGCTTCCGAAGCATGTTTCAGAATCGCTTGAAGTTCCTTCGGCAGCTTGTTGTACATCTTCTTGTTGAAGGTGACTTCAAAGAATTCCTGCGATTGGTGGAAGCTCGCCAGATGGTAGTGCTTGGACACATCCTGCATGCCAAAATCACGGTCAGATGTCGGGTTGTTGAATTCCGCGGCATCTATCAGGCCGGATTTCATCGCCGGCTGGATTTCACCACCGGGAAGCTGCACAACGGACATGCCCATTTCAAGCATCACATCAGCGGCGAGACCGACTGTGCGGTACTTCAACCCCTTCATCTGCGCAGAGGTCTTAATTTCTTCCTTGAACCATCCGAGCGGCTGCGCCGGCATCGGGCTGTTGAAGAAGCTGACAACGTTAAGCCCAAGTGTACCCATCAGTTCATCAAACAATTCCTGGCCGCCGCCATAGTGGACCCAGCCGAGCACTTCCTGGCTGGACCAGCCAAAGCACGGTCCGGTACCAAACAGCGACGCCGCCTTGGATTTTGAATACCAATAGGCGGGAACGTAATGCGCGCCATCCAGCACGCCGCGGTGAACGGCGTCCTGCATCTGGCTGGTCTTGACGACCGAGTTGACGGGCAGCAGATCGATTTTCAGATCCTTGCCGGCCATCGCATGTACGCGTTCGACATAAGCCTTGGCATTTTCAAGAAAAATACCGCCGCCCCAGGCAGCTTGAACTTTCAGTGTCTTCGTCTTCGCATGTGATATATTAGGCATGGCCACAACAGCAGTGCCGCCTGCTATTGCCGCCGCGCTGGTCTTGAGAAATTTTCTGCGCGTGGTCGGCGATTTGCCCACCTCAGCTTTGATTTTATTGGACATATGGTCACTCCCTTTAGAATTGACGCTTGTTGGCCCATTAGAATTGGCTCTTGTTGGAATTGGCTCTTGCGATGCCTTATTCTAGCTTGGCCACAGGGAACTTTAGACAACTATGGCGCGTGTGGATATACCCAATGATTAAAGAATCACTTGTGCCTCAGGGTTGCAAACGGAATAAGTCCGTAGACATTACAATGGTGGTGGTCGGGGAAGGCGAGCAAGTCATGAAAAATCTTTGGGCTCCTATTGTTGGCGTCGCTTTGCTAATTTCACTGTCAGCGGAATCGCGTGCGCATCATAAGGTTGGTCACAATGAATTTAAAATTGGCGAGCAAACGCAAATCAATCTGAAGTTAGGGGCGTGCGATACGCTTGACAAAGCAAACACCATCATGGTCGCCCATGTCGAATCCGGGTTTCTCGTGGCAACAAAAATCATGAGAAGTTATATGCGCGTCATCAATCAATTCAACGAGCCTGCGTGTGGCTTCTACGATGGGCGTCTTACGGTACAAGAGGTGATAAGGATAGATACTGTGGACTTCCGAGAAAAGAAAGGAGTGGTCGTCACAACGGTGCGATTCATTTCTCAAAACGGACGAGAGTACTACGGATTCCTGTCCAATTCGGAAGTTCTTAAAGGCACGCCCATTTGAGAAGATAGGTCCATGACAAATGCCGTCGGCCCGACCGCGCTCAGAAGCAACCCAGCATTTTTTTTGGAATATAGCGGTAAGCGATGGCGTGTTACGCCCGAAATTTTATCAGAACCAGATACCGAACAACACTCAATGGGGAGACCTTCCAGGGCTGCCCCGGCGCCGGCGCGGTTGGCCAAAATGCCATGTGATGATCGCCCCATATAAAACCTGAAAACTCCGCATCAGACGGATTTGGTACAGCTGATTATCCATATTGGATGTGAAAAGGGTCTTGAAGCATGGCTCCAGGACTGATGTGTTGCGCGTATATTCAGCTGTTTTCTAACCAGGTGTGACGAAAAATGTCTCAAAGGATTGCCTTTATCGGGCTCGGTGTCATGGGCCTGTCTTCTCAAATGGGCGTGCCTTTAAGAATTTCCGAATTGGACAGGAATCCGTAGTACTCTCGTCCGTTTTGAGAAATGAATCGCACCG
>CAYOEI010000224.1:0-8249 GCA_964402825.1 uncultured Hyphomicrobiaceae bacterium | reverse complement strand
GCGCAGAACCGCTGTCGGCGTATCCCCGTCAGCGTAGCGGAAACGGTCAAGCCGCGACAGCGCAAGATCGCATGCATCGCTGGCCAGGTCCGGGTGTGAAGAGCCAGGCTCCACGGTTTCGGCGCATTTGATGCCCGCGGCCCGCCCGAACACGACCAGATCAATAAGCGAGTTGGACCCCAGCCGGTTGGCGCCATGCACCGATACGCTGGCCGCTTCGCCGATGGCCAGCAGCCCCGGCACGGGCGTGTCCGGGTTGCCTTTGTGCGACGTCAGCACCTCGCCGTGATAGCTGGTTGCGATACCGCCCATATTATAATGCACGGTCGGGATGACGGGGATTGGTTCGCGCGTCAGATCAACGCCGGCAAAAATCTTGGCCGACTCAGTGATGCCGGGCAGGCGCTCGGCCAGAATGTCCGGGTCAAGATGGTCAAGATGCAAATGGATATGATCCTTGTCCGGCCCGACGCCGCGCCCTTCCATTATTTCAACGGTCATGGAGCGTGAGACCACATCGCGTGACGCCAGATCTTTGGCGTGCGGTGCGTAGCGTTCCATGAAACGCTCGCCTTCTGAGTTTGTCAGATAACCGCCCTCGCCGCGCGCGCCTTCGGTTATGAGCACGCCAGCGCCATAAACGCCGGTGGGGTGAAACTGCACAAATTCCATATCCTGCAACGGCAGCCCCGCGCGTAATGCCATTGCATTGCCATCCCCCGTACAGGTGTGAGCCGAGGTGCAGGAGAAATACGCACGGCCATAACCGCCCGTCGCCAAAATGGTTTTATGCGCACGAAAACTGTGCATGGTTCCGTCTTCCATACACAGCGCCACGACGCCGCGACACGCACCATCCTCATCCATGATGAGATCGATGGCGAAATATTCGATGAAAAACTCCGCCGTGTAGCGCAACGACTGCCCGTAGAGCGTGTGCAACATGGCGTGGCCGGTGCGGTCGGCGGCGGCGCAAGTGCGCTGCGCCGGCGGGCCTTCGCCATATTCGGTGGTCATGCCGCCAAAGGGGCGCTGATAGATATTGCCGGCTTCGGTGCGCGAAAAAGGCACGCCGTAATGCTCAAGCTCGTAGACCGCTTGCGGCGCCTGGCGGCAGAGATATTCAATGGCGTCCTGATCGCCCAGCCAGTCCGCGCCTTTGACCGTGTCATACATATGCCAGCGCCAGTTGTCGGGGCCCATATTGCCGAGAGAAGCGGCAATGCCGCCCTGGGCCGCCACCGTATGGCTGCGGGTTGGGAATACTTTCGAGATGCAGGCGGTTTTAAGGCCGGCCTGCGCGCAGCCCAGCGTCGCGCGCAAACCCGCACCGCCAGCGCCAACCACCACCACATCGTAAGTGTGGTCCGTTATGGGATAAGCCATGCCGTTTATCCGCGGCGCGGGGGCACTCTTGCCCTTACTTTTTACTTTGCGTGCCATATTCAGGTCCCGAGGCTTAATTTGATGATTGCAAAAACACAGGCGAGACCTGCTAGAATCGTAAAGAAGGTATTCAGCATGAGGAAAACAATCTTTGCCCCCTCGCCATGCACATAGTCTTCGATGATGACCTGCATGCCGAGCCGCATGTGAATGGCGCCCGAGATCACCAGCGCCAGCATGGGGATCGCCACAAGCGGCGAACCAAGCCAGGCCACAGCAGTGGCATGGTCTTTACCTGCAAGCATGATGATGATTGCAACCAGAAACAGGGTTAGCGGAATATTGGCCAGCGCGCTCACCCGCTGGCGCCAGAAATGATCCGTGCCCTCTTTCGCCGAACCAAGACCGCGTACCTTGTTTAATGGTGTGCGCATGTCGCTCATGGCTACAGCGCCCCCATCGCAATATAGCCGATAACCCATATGATCAGGGTCAGGCATATAGAAGCGATGAGGCTCAAACGCGCCATCAGCTCGATCGTTGGCAACTCGAACCCGCGCCCCGTGTCCCAGATGAAATGGCGGACCCCGCCGAGCATGTGGTGGATCAGCGCCCAGGTGTAGCCGAACAGCACCAGCCTTCCGATGAAGCTTCCGGCAAGGCCATTCACAAAGTCATAATAGTCAGGCCCCGTGGCGGCGGCGATCAGCCACCAGGCCAGAAGCAGCGTCCCGAAATACAGCGCGGCACCTGTCATGCGATGCATGATCGACATCATCATGGTGAGCATGGGCTTGTATATCTGCAGGTGCGGAGACATCGGCCGGCCAGCCTGGGATTTGGCATCCGCCATAAAAAAACTCCTGAGAGGGAATCGGTTTGTGTTGGTCTTATTTCTACCGCGATGCACCATCACCGGCAATGGCCAGAAGGTGTTATGTGAACATTATTACACCTGCGTGCCTTGGCGATGGGACGCGGCCAGATCAACGCTAATAAAACCGAACAATACGAATCAAATAGAGCTGATGACCTTAATGAAATATTAAAATCTGGCTGATCATATTTCACCGCGCGAGGCCAGAATTCTAGCCGCGTGAAGTGGGGCTGGATAACACTCGGACCGGTTACGTAAGCGGATATTTCGCGAACGGAACTGTCCGATTTGCGTTGAGAGTAATGCAATGGCCAGCAAATCATCAGATCATACACGCCCGAATTCCGTCCGCGATTCAGATCGCGCCTGCGCACGGAAGTCTCATAAACATAAAAAGACGCTCGAGGATGATATTCACCCTCACGAGGTCTCCGGGCCTGAATCTCCATTGTCCGCGGAAAAATCCGGGAGCGCCGAGGATGAAGAGTTGCTCGAAATGCTTGAGCAACTCAGTAAAACCATCGATACCGCTCACAATGTGATTGCCGGGCAGCCGGCGCTCTCTTCGAGCGGCTTGCTTTCCGGAGAAGCCAGGGCGTCGCAAGAGCAGGTTAGCGGCTTGGAACTCCCATTACCGCCGCCGGTTGCGCCAGCGCGAAGGAGAGTTTTGGTTCCCGTACTTGCAACCGCGTTCAGCTTGTTCTTTGGCATCGCGGCGCTGGCTGCCATATGGCTTTTCTGGAATTCACCTGAGTGGGCCGGCCACATTGATTTGACAAAAAAACAGGATCGAATTGCCGCCGCCACTGTCTCGCGCACGCATCAAGCAGATGTCAAAACGCGCTCACTGGCTTCATTACCGGCCAAAACCACACCCTTGCACTCTCCGCCTTCTTCTGCCCCCGAACCACTGAAGGCCCCCGAACCACTGAAGGCCATTGAACCAGCGATGAAACCCGAACCACCGGCTAAAATCATTGCTTTTGTCGAGCCGGAAATTGACGTTGTAAAAGAGACGCCGCAGAGCGCTTCGGTAGCCGTTGAAAAAGCCCCGGTCCCACCCGCCTTTGGCAAAGAAGAGGAAACGCAGATTCTGGAACGCGGCCGGAAGCTGATAAGCACCGGCGATGTTGCAAGCGCAAGGCTGGCCTTTGAATATGCCGCGCATCGTGGCAGCGCCGACGCCATGTTCGCGCTCGCTCAAACCTTCGATGTTGATGTGCTGGCCTCGTTGAATGTTGTCGGCATTGAGCCCGATGCGAATATTGCTCTGAAATGGTATGGCCGCGCCGCCCAGAACGGCCATGATCCGGCGGATGCCCGCGCGAGCGAACTCGAGCAACTAAGCAACCATCAGGGCCGGCGATGATATTTGGTTTTCCCGTGTAAGAACCGTCATGATGTTATCACGGATTATGCCCGCACGCGGTTCTCGTGACTGATGCCGTCTAATTCAGCAGGTTTGTCACCATGCTCATTATTTTCAATATCAGCCATCACCGTTTGGTTGCGGCCGCGTATCTTGGCCCAATAGAGAGCGTTGTCCGCCCTCCTCAGCAATGCATCGAAATCATCACCTTCACGCCACTCGCTGACACCGAAGCTACAGGTGACAATGAGTGTCGTGTCGCCGGCTGATATTCTCAATTCAGCAACGGCTTTGCGCATCGCCTCGGCGACCTGATATGCTGCCTGCATGGAGCTCCCGGGTAAGAACGCGGCGAATTCCTCTCCGCCCAGCCGCCCGAATATCTCACATATCGAGCCAATCTTAGCGGAAAGCTCGCGCAAGACCACGTCTCCAACGTGATGTCCATATTTGTCATTCACGCTTTTGAACTGGTCGATATCCAGCATGATTGCCGCTGATGGACTGCCCGCCGGCGTGCTTTCAATTGCTTTTTCCGCACTCTCGAAGAACGACCGGCGATTTCCGACACCCGTCAGCGGATCGGTCTTGGCGAGCCGGATAAGGTCCAGCTGTGAATGACGAACACGTTCCGCAGCACGCATCCGGGCGCAAAGCTCCTGGGAAGCAAAGGGTTTTCTCAAAAAATCATCGGCGCCGGAATCCAGGGCTTCAACAAGTTTGGTATGCTCAGATGAACTGGACATGACGATGACATAGATAGGGGGCTCCTCATTGGGCAGCATTATAGTTTCCCAACACAATTCCAGGCCGGAAAGGGAGCGGAGTTCAAATCCGGTCAGTAGAACATCCACCTTGGGACCTGTCTGCAGGTAGCTTAGAGCCTCCTGGCCATCGGTAAAACAGCGTACGGTATCCCCGCGATCCTGTAATGACCGGCTTATAATGTGGAGTATGGTTTTTCCACTATCTGCCAATAACACGTGCATTATTTATGTGTTGCCCTTTCAGAGAAAAGAACTACAAAACAGGTGTTAATTTTTTCTCCATAAATGATCATTCTCTTGGTCATGTTTAGAATTCGTCATTCCTTTTTTTCTTTTATTTTCTATGTGATACCCGCAAAGATTCAGTTGTTGCCCGTCTAGATTTGTGAGTCGTCTGCAACATTGGCGCCTTCAAACTAAAATTTATTATTCTGCGAGCAAGCGTCTTTAACGCGGGATCACCGCCCAATAGTCGAGATCGAGCAGCACGCCCTCTTCATAAGTGTCACCACTCTTGTACGGAAAATCTGCGCAAGAGCGGTCTTTCACTGCAATCGTGCGGATACGCAGCGCGCCAACATCCTCGCGCCCCGGGATCTTCGAGACTTCCAGAATTTCCGACCAGGCATAAATGGTATCGCCCGCGAAGCAGGGCGCGACATGAGAGCCCGCATTGATGGCCGCCACGTGAAAAGCGTTCGCCAGGCCATTGAAGGACAGCGCGCGGGCCAGCGAGATAACGTGTCCGCCAAAAATGAGACGCCTGCCGAAGCGGCTGTCTTTTTGCGCATGGGCGTTGAAATGCACCTTTGCGGTATTCTGATAGAGGCGCGTCGCGAGCTGGTGCTCCGCCTCCTCAATGGTCAAACCGTCCACATGGTCAATTTTTTCGCCCGGCTCGTAATCTCCCCACAGATGCGGCGCACCGGCCAGAGCCAGATCATAAGCTTTTGCGCCGATCGGCGGCAGCCCCTGCGCCAGCTGCTCAGGCGGTACCTGGTCCGGCAGCTCCGGGATATGAGTTTCAGGCGCGGCGGCGCTCTCATCGCGCTTGGGCACCATCACCCAGCGCGAATATTGGAGGACGTTTTCGCCCGCCTGATTGACCCCTGTCGTGCATACATAGACGACCCCCGCCTTACCATTTGAGAGTTGGCGCAGGCCGATCACTTCAGAAGAAACGCTCAAGGTGTCGCCAGGAAAAACCGGCGCCAGAAACCGGCAATCCGCATAGCCCAGATTGGCAATCGCATTCACCGAAATGTCCGGAACGCTTTTGCCCATAATTATGTGGAACACAAGCAAGTCGTCCACCGGGGCTGCGGGATAGCCGATGTCCATGGCGAAGGTATCGGCGGACTGAACCGCGAAGCGCGAACCCGTGAGCGCAACATAAAGCGATACATCGCCCTCGGTCACCGTGCGCGGGGTCGCATGGGCGATTTTCTGCCCGACGGCAAAATCCTCGAAGAAATTTCCAATGTTCGTTTTTATCATTATTATTTGCCCTTATTAACCCTGCTCGCGTCGCCATCTCTTTACAGCGCCATAAATACTGATTCCCACCCATATGGCTTCCATCACGAATGCGGCCAGATTGAACGCATAGACGAGCGATACCATAATGAGCACGGCGCCGGCGCCATTGAGAAACAGATAGCTGTAATTGTCATAGCGGACCCGGTCGCTCTGAAGCAGAAAATAGGCTGCGATGATTGCCGCTACGCCCACCAGTCCTATCGCGTCATGCACCTTTGCCGTTCTCCGTACTGGTCTGCATATTGGCCCCGATATCAGCCAGGGTAATCGCATCGGCGATGGCGACCGTGCGCAGCGCCATTTCCCTGTGCAGCAACTCGACCATCTGGCCATCGAGATTGATCACGCCCCTGCCCTTGTTCTCTTCTCTCTCGAAAGCGGCGATGATTTTGCGCGCATCCTCAACCTCACCATCGGGCGGGGAGAACACCTTGTTACAGATTTCGATCTGACCCGGATGGATCAGCGTCTTGCCGTCCATACCGAGCGTACGGCCATGAAGACACTCAGCTTCTAAACCTTCGGGATCGCAAAAATTATTATAGACCCCATCGAGAATATCGAGACCATAGGCGCGCGCCACAAGAATGCACTGCGACAGCGACGCCAGCATGGGCAGCCGGTCCGGCGTAGCTTCAGCGCGGGTTTCCTTGATAATATCATTGGTGCCCATGAGCAGCACGGACACGCGATTATTTTCCGACCCGGCCGCCGCGCCGATCTGGGCTGCATTGAGAATGCCAAGCGGCGTCTCAATCATCGCCCAGATAGTAAGTGATGGCGGTGCGCCACCAGCCTCCAGCGCCTCTCGAATTGCCGCTACATCTTCCACAGACTGCACTTTTGGCACGCATATAGCGTCTGCTCCCGATGCGGCGAGGGATGACAAATCATCCGCCCACCAGGCCGTGCCAATCCCATTGACCCGGACAACTACTTCGCGTGAGCCATAGCCTCCCGCCGTGACGGCCGCGTGCGCATTTGCGCGGGCTTGCGCCTTCGCATCTGGTCCGACAGAGTCTTCGAGATCGAATATGACCGCATCGACGTTAAACGCCCTGGCTTTTTCTAGCGCGCGCTCATTGGTGGCCGGCATATAAAGCGCACTGCGGCGCGGGCGTATTTTTTCTATCATTGTTGCGCCTTGCATTAGTATTGTTTGAGTGCGACAGCGGCACTGTTTAATGGTGCCGCACATTAGCCGAGCCAGCACCGCGCTGCCATGCTTCGTTTGCCGCAGGATCAAATTGGCGGCAAGATATGCACTTCGGCATGCGTTGGAATAAACGGATGTAAAAACCGATGAGTATCGTACTTTGTCTTTCTTCCCAGGTTGCCCGCGGCTATGTCGGGGGCACGGCGGCGCGTATCGCTCTGGAGCGCATGGGCCACGAATGCTGGATGCTGCCAACGGTTATCCTCTCCAATCATCCAGCCCATTCCCGTTTTTCCGGAGAACAGGTGCCGGTAGGCCGGCTGCGCGCCATGGTGGAAGCGCTTGAGGCCAACGGGTGGCTCAGCGATATCGATGCGGTGATGAGCGGATATATGCCGAGCGCCGAACATGTGGCGCTGACCGCGAGTACGGTGGAGCTGGTCAAACAATCCAACTCAAATCTCACATATCTTTGCGATCCCATCCTCGGCGATGACCCCGGCGGGCTGTATGTGGACGAGGCGGTGGCAAGCGCTGTGCGCGATGAGCTGGTTCCGCTTAGCCAAATCGCCACACCCAACCGGTTCGAGCTTGAATGGCTGAGCGGCGTTAGCTCCAAACGCGCCAAGACCGCCCGCGGACCGGCCAAAGCGCTTGGGCCGGACGCTGTGCTTGTGACTTCCCTCACTGGACTTGAACCGAAAAGCCTGACCAACCTGCTGACCTGCGGCAAGGAGGCCTGGCAAACGAGCGTACCCAAACGCAAGAATGCCCCCCATGGCGTTGGCGATCTGATGGCGGCGCTGTTCCTCGGGCATCTGCTCAATGGCTTGAGTGAACAAGACGCGCTTGGCCGCGCGACGGGCGGTGTCGAGGCCGCCCTGGAGGCGAGCAAAGGCTCGGATGAATTGCGCCTTGCTGCGAGCATGGACTGGGTTGATGCCGAGGCGTGGAAGGTTGAGGGGCTCGGGAAATAGAACTTCTCCGGCTGCGTTGTTTTATATCGCTCACGGCTGCGCCTGTTTTATTTCGCTCACGGCTGTTCCTCGGCTTCGCCTCGGGCCTCCGCGGGGGCGGCCTAACGGCCGGGCCTCAATGGCCAGCCGCGAGAGCCGGCGTAATACGGAAGCATTTTGCCGCATTTCACCGGTTTCC
>CAYOEI010000223.1:0-2824 GCA_964402825.1 uncultured Hyphomicrobiaceae bacterium | reverse complement strand
TTTTTTGAAAGCCTTTCTTTTTTTGGCAAAGCAATAACTCCCAATATTTCCGTTAGCTCTTTTTGATTTGAAGGTGAATAGAATCCTTTGTCAAAACTACAAGAATATAAATCAGGAAACTTATCTTTTGTTGTTCTCACTAGTGACACAGCAATTTTGTCATCCGTCTGATTTTGCATACTCCTCGTAGGCAGTCTCTATTTCTTTGTGGCATCAAATAACAAGTTGATGTCAGTGGGAAAATGAACGTTAGTTTCAACCACAAAGGAGTCACACCGACTTTTTAGTTCATTATTGTCTTTTTTATTAACAGGCTCATGAGCAGCATCCACGACAACTTTGTTGATTTCACTCAAGATTTCAGGAGTTAATAATTTTATATTATCTTTCAGGGTCTGCAGGTGATAGGTCTTATCCTCATCGAAAAATCCATGTCCAAGCATCTCTCTAATTGTTTTATGTTTATTTACCCTTTCAATATCTGAGGTATTTCATCCCTTGACTTGATATCAAATTTTATTTGAGATATATCAATCGTTCCAAAAGTTAATTGATTATTGATTGGCTTTCTCATGAAAAATCCCCTTCGTAATAGCTTGTGAACCGCTTTTTTATTGCTTAATCATAGCAAAATAAGGGGTAGAATGCTACTCTTATTTCAATTATTCCTTCAGTATACTGATTTTTTTGAAGAAATCCTAATATACCTATTAAAGTTAAAGAGTTGGAATTTTAGAGCACATTTTCCATGCTAAAAAAAATTAAACAAGATTAATAAGATCGCAAGCGGCAGGATATGCAGGATAATTGTGAAGTTCCTCATTCAGGAATAACAGAAATCATTTTAGGATGTAGCTTTGACGTCATGAATGAACTTGGTATTGGCTTTCTTGAATCCGTTTATAAAAATGCACTTGTTATTGCTCTAAGAAAAAAAGGGCTTAAAGTTGAATTGGAAAAGAGATTTCAAATCATATTTAGAGGACAAAAAATTGGTTTGTATATTGCAGATCCAGTTGTTGGAGAAACAGTCGTAGTTGAGTTAAAGTGTTGTGAAAAAATACTTCCGGAGCATCAAGCTCAAACAATTAACTATCTTAAAGCCTCAGGAGTTTTTGTTGGTCTATTAGTTAATTTTGGTAAAAGGAAGGTGGAGTATAAAAGACTTCATCATCCTGACCATCATGCCGCTTGCGATCCTGTAAATCCTGTTTTATTTAACTCAAGATAGACAAACTCAAATTGAAGAATTGATAAAATCAGGTGAATTTAAAACTCTAAATAAAAATTTTTGATGTTTCCAAATAATCTTGGACTTTTTTGTTTCGGTAATAGCGAACATTGTCACAAAATAGATAGATTTTTCCATGCCTATCCGGTTGACACCCAAAACCTAGTTAACCCTCGACGCCATGCCTCCACTCGTAGAACTCTTTATAAGTTCGCCCTGGTACACTCGCCATAATTCCAAGCACCGAGTTGACTGCTACCATTGGATAGAAGCGACGATTGAAACGAAATGTGTATTCATTCAAATACGCCGGCAGATGGTGCGAGCTCACTCCATGATGAGTTCCTAGGAGCCAAGTCTTTAAATTTGAAAATACTAAGTGGACCATTGGTAGGACAGCATCAGTCTTTTCGTGGTCACCTCTAATTACTTCCGGCTGATGATTGTAGCCAAGTACTTCGAGATTATCATAACCCACCCAACCATCCGTAACCACATTACTTCCTGGTAACACTGATTCTCGAACAAACTTCTCGAGAGAGACTTGTCCCCTATCTCTGATTACAGCAAGTCGAAGTCGACCAGCATATACCTTTCGATCCCCGTTTCTCCGAGGTTTTCCAAGAGCTCGAACCTCAACGGCGGCCGCAACCAATGCTTTATGGGTGACGCCTTTTCCCCCACCACGCGTTCTTCCACCGACAAATGCTTCATCAACTTCTACATGACCGTCTGATCCGATTAAATCACGCTCCGGCCTTACCGTTGCAACCCGTAATTTATGGAGTATCTGGAATGCCGTTTCGTACCGTTTAATCCCAAGTTGGCGTTGAAATTGGGTCGCAGAGATCCCAGGCGTATGGCTTGTTACCAGATAGGCAGCCCAAAACCAAATTTGTAGAGGTGTTCTGGAATCTTGCATTACTGTGCCGGCAGTAAGACGATTGTCAGCGCTACATCTTCGACATCGCAAAACGGTAATCCGATTTTTGAAACGATATGGCTCACCAGCCAAACTACACCGCCGACAGATAAATCCATCAGGCCAACGTAGTTTTTCTAAGTACGCTACACAAGCAGGTTCGTTGGGAAAAGTTTTTTGAAACTCGGGCAGAGTATTTGGAAACGTTGGTAGGTTCATAAGAAAATGCTACCATACCTAGGTTTTGGGTGTCAACCGGATAGGCATGGTTTATTCTTTGTCAAAAAGTAGATTATTAATTTCCATTTCATTGGTGATAAACCTTCGCCTTTAGGCGGAAATGTCTTTAGCATGTAACCTTTAGCATTTTTCTGTGTATACTATTTTTGCTAAACTATTATGTAAATCCGATTTTTGAAAGGGAATAGCTCCTACCGTCTTCGAAGGGAATTTAGAGAATTGCAGAAGCGGTATTGTGGGCAGCATTTATGGAGTAGGGAATATTTTTGTGCAACAGTGGGCGCGGTGGATGAAGAGACAGTGAAGCGTTACGTAGAGAATCAGAATGATGATGAGGGGGAATTTAAGGTGTGGGATGTGGAAGAAAAGGAGAAGCCTACTTTGTTTTAAGCGGATTTATCCGCGCTTATGTGGGCTCTAAATAGCCGCCT
>CAYOEI010000222.1:0-3602 GCA_964402825.1 uncultured Hyphomicrobiaceae bacterium | reverse complement strand
GAGCCGATGCAGCTCTGGTACACGAAGAATGGGGCGACAACGTCTTTCTGGAAACCCTTGTCGATGACGATATGAAAGCGCTGGAGGCATCTTCCGCCGTGAAGGTCACACGCGAGTTCCACACCTCACGGCAGTGCATGAGCCCCATCGAGGGCCGCGGCGCTCTCGCCGAGTGGGACAGCCGTCTCGAACAGCTGACGGTCCACAGTTCCACGCAGATGTCCCATATCGTCCGCTCCGGATTGTCCGAATGTCTTGATCTGGATCACGGCTCGATCCGAGTCGTCGCGCCCGACGTTGGCGGCGGGTTTGGATACAAGGGAATATTGCTGCCCGAGGAAGTATGCCTGGCCTGGGCGGCGATGCGCCTTGGCCACCCGGTCCGCTGGCTCGAGGACCGGCGTGAAAATCTTACCGCTGCCTCGAATTGCCGGGAGCATCATTATATCGTGACGGCCTATGCCGACGCAGAAGGAAAGCTGCTGGGGCTCGACGCGGAAGTAACCGTCGATTCCGGAGCCTATTCCGCCTATCCATTTTCGGCTTGCCTGGAAGCGGCACAAGTGGCGAGCATCCTGCCCGGGGTGTACGACTTTGAGAAATACCGCTGCCAAACATATTCGGTTGCCACCAACAAACCGCCGATCCTGCCCTACCGCGGTGTTGCGCGAACCGGGGTTTGTTTTGCGATGGAGCTGATGATCGATGCGGTCGCCCGCGAGTTGGACATGGAGCCGACGGACGTGCGCATGAAAAACCTCGTGCGCCCGGAGCAAATGCCGTTCGACAACATCACCAGCAAACATTTTGATTCTGGCGACTATCCCGAAGCCTTGCGCCGTACCATCGATAAGATTGGTTTGAAAAAGATCCGCAAGCGCCAAACAAAAGGCGAGGCGGACGGGCGAAAAATTGGCATCGGTTTTGCGGTCTATTGCGAGCAGGCCGCGCACGGCACGTCAGTTTACGCCGGATGGGGCATCCCCATGGTGCCCGGCCACGAACAGGCGAATGCGCGTATGACGCCCGATGGCGGCCTTGAGCTGCGCATTGGCGCCCATTCTCATGGCCAGGGACTGGAGACGACGCTCTCTCAAGTGGCGCACGAGATTCTTGGAATTGCCCATGACAAGATCAAAGTGGTCCATGGCGACACCGCCGTTACACCCTATTCGACTGGCACATGGGGCTCACGCTGCATGGTCATGTCAGGGGGTGCCGTGGCGGAGGCCTGCGACCAGCTTAGCGAACGGGTGTGCTCAATCGCCGCCAAAACGCTGCAATGCAGCCCCGGAAAGATAACCTTAAAGGATGGGATTGCCACGGGACCCGCAGGCGAGATTTCAATCGAGGAAATAGCCTTTATCTGGTACCGCAAGCCGCAGGATTTGCCGCCCGACGTCAACCCGTCAGGCCTTGAAGTGACAGCAGGCTACAAACCGGAACGCGATTCAGGAACATTCAGCTATGCCGCCCATGCAACGCTTGTCGCTGTCGATACCATGACCGGTGAGGTGGAACTTCTCGACTATGTGATCGTCGAGGACGGCGGCGTGCTGGTCAATCCGATGATCGTCGACGGCCAGATTTTCGGCGGCGTGGCGCAAGGTATCGGCACGGCGCTATATGAAGAAATGCCGTTCGACGCCGAAGCACAACCACTCGCTTCCACCCTGTCGGACTATCTGTTGCCCGGCCCAACCGAAGTGCCTTCGATCCGCGTATTCCATATGGAGACGCCCTCTCCCTATACCCGCTTCGGCGTGAAGGGGATCGGCGAGGGAGGCGCCATTGCACCACCCGCCGCGATCACCAATGCGATCAACGATGCGCTTGCCCCGCTCGGCGTTGAGCTTACCGTCTCACCGGTCACGCCGCGGCGCATCGTGGAAGCGATAGCCGCAGCGCGTGCCGCGAAGGAAGCAGCGGCATGAAGCCCGTTTCCTTCGAATATGAACGACCGCGCAGCATTGATGCGGCAATCGATCTTCTGGCCTCCGAGCCGAATGCAAAGATCATGGCCGGGGCGCAAACTCTCGGGCCGATGCTCAATCTGCGGCTGGTGCAGCCGGACATCCTCATCGACATCACCCGCATTCCTGAACTCGTCACTGTTGCGGATGAGGGAGAGGCGCTCGCCATAGGCGCGTGCGTCACCCATGCGGCGATAGAAGATGGCCGCGTTGAGGATCCCGCCAACGGGTATCTTGCCCGTATCGCTTCAGGAATAGCATACCGGGCTGTGCGGACGCGCGGCACGATCGGTGGAAGCCTCGCCCATGCCGACCCGGCCGCCGACTGGCTCAGCGCTCTTCTCGCGTTAGGCGCGGATGTCGAAATTTCCTCTGGCGCCGGCCGCCGCCGTATCGCTCTGAAAAAATTCGTGCGCGGCGCGATGGAAACAGATCTGGGCCCGGAGGAGCTGCTGATCCGGGTTTTTGTGCCCAAAAGCAATAAGACCGCACGGTACGGCTATCACAAGATTTGCCGCAAGACGGGTGAGTTCGCCGACGCCATCGGGGCTGTGATGCTCGATTCAGCCGAGGGCGACTTTCGCATAGTGGCGGCAGGTGGATCGGAACAGCCGATGATATTCGAAAATCCGGAATTGCTTTTCAAAGGAGGCGATCCGTTCTACCCGGACAGTTTTGACATAGAGATGGCCATGGATGCGCTGCGTGAAGCAGGCATGGAGCCGGATGCTTATGAATTGCTAATTCGTGCCGTCGCACTGAGCCGCGCCATGCAGGACGCGATAGGGCAATGACGCACATATCTCTGATAATTAATGGCAAGCAAGTGAGGAGGGAGGTAACTCCGCGCACGAATTTAGCCGATTTCCTGCGCGAGGAGTTGCTGCTCACAGGCACCCACATCGGTTGCGAGCACGGTATCTGCGGCGCCTGCACGGTCGTTGTGGATGGCGAGATCGCCAGGTCCTGCATCACCTACGCGGTCAGCTGTGATGGCGTCGAGGTGAGGACAATCGAGGACTTCGACGACGATGCGTTGATGGAAAAATTACGTAAGGCGTTTTCTAAGGAGCACGCGCTGCAATGCGGCTACTGCACGCCGGGCATGCTGGTCACCGCGCGCGATCTTATTCGCCGGGGCGCGGCGAGCGACGAGGAATCGGTCCGCCTCGGTATGAGTGGCAATCTGTGCCGGTGCACGGGGTATATGGGCATTGTGCAAGCGATCATGCAGGTCGCCCGAAACCACCGCATTGAGGATACCGGTAATGATAAGAGCACGCTTGGGCCGGCGCCTGGACCGGACGCGCCCGATAGCTTCAAGGAAAGGGGGGCTGTCGCAGTTAAACCTGCTCGAACCGCTAAAACCACCGCAACAGTCGTTCACGCGCCAACACTTCCCGATAGCGTCGGCGCAAAAGTACAGACGGGCAAGATCACTCAAGACGGCAAGTTCACCACCCTGACCCAGACGATCACGGTGAGCCATCCACGCGAGGCCGTATGGCGGCTCATGGCGGATATCGAAAGAGTGGCAACCTGCATGCCCGGCGTTACACTCGACGGCCCGGAGCGCGACGGTCATATTACTGGTTGCATGCTTGTAAAACTTGGGCCGATCAGCGCCGA